>JAHKAT010000147.1 GCA_018825925.1 Bacteroidota bacterium
ATTAATGGTTGGATCCTGGAAAAAGCGGACAAAAGAGAGTTTCAATTCGGAAGACAACAAGGCGATCCAATTGATCCAACAGCTCAAACGGAAGATTTGGGAGATGATGCAATGCGGGCGAGTGATTTAGGGATTGAAAATCTGAAGCGAATTTCTTTAAAACTGTTAGATTGGGGCACGGAAAAATCAAAAGACTATTCTGATTTGGAGGAACTTTATGGTCAAGTAACAGGCCAATTCAATAGATATTTAGGTCATGTGTTAGCAAATATTGGAGGAATTGAAGGTACCAGTAAAACGACCGATCAGCCTGGAGTAGTATATCAGAATACAGCAAAAGAAAAACAAGCCAGAGCTGTTGATTTCTTAAATAGACAACTTTTCACAACACCTACATGGTTGATTGATGCAGAAATTTTGCAGAGAATTGAAGCTTCAGGAAATGTTAAGCGAATTGGTGCATTGCAGGATAGAAACTTAGCACGTGTACTTTCTGGTGATCGATTATTAAGAATGATTGATAATGAGGCTATTAATTCGACTGAAGCCTATACTGTTTCAGAGTTAATGAAGGATTTAGAAAAAGGAATTTGGACTGAATTAAAATCAGGAAAGGAAATTGATATTTATCGAAGAAACCTGCAAAAAGCATACATTTCTCGTTTAGGAGAGCTACTTGAATCTAAAAATGGAAATGTAGGTAATTCTGATATTCCATCCATCACTCGTTCATCATTGGTGAACTTACAGTCAAGCATAAAGGCAGGCTTGGGTCGTCAGTCGGGTGTTTCGAAAGATCACTTAACGGATGTTTTAAAGAGAATTGATGAAATCTTAGATCCTAAGTAATAAAAATTATAAACTAAAAAGTCCTGGACACAACTGTTGTTCAGGACTTTTTAGTTTACTTAAAAATTGAATTCTACTCAGATTCTTATTGAAATCAAGTTTGCGTCAGAGTCAATCATAAACTACATCGACTCACAATCCCCTTGAATCTCCTTGTTTCGCCATTGGATCCAATATTCTTGCAAGCCTTCTGGTGTTGTTTTTAACTTGCTGATATATAAACGATCCCCTTTCAAAAGGACCTTAGATAATGCTTTTTTACGCATGGCAATAGCAGGCGAGTGATTCCAGCCCCCACAATGATCAAACGAAGTAAATGCTTCACATTCATTTTTAACAGCAACGAAAGGAATGGAAAGATGATACGACACCGTGTCGCTGCCCATGCCAATGGTGGTCATCACGATATTTCTAAAATCGACTTTTACATAGTGCTTTTCTGAATAAAGCAATTTTAATTGATCACCCACTTTGGCAGACATGGTATTTGAAAATTGATGTGCAATATCTCCTTTCTCATTGAATTCTGGCCCGAAATAAGTGCCGATACAACCATTTTTAGAGCATACAATTCCAGAACTATCGATTTGTCCAAAAGTGACTGTGGGAAAGATAAGTATCCCTAGAATGAAGAATTTCCTCATCCTATTCAGGCTTAGATTTATAAATACGCAACCAATAGAATGAACAAAGAATACACACTAGAGCCGTAAAATACATGATGTATTCATTTGTTAACCATCCATTTAAGAAAGTTGTATTGATGTATTGATTACAGTCGTCGTAAATTTTAGTGGAAAAACTTGTTTGTATAAGTCCGAGCGTTAACAAACCAATAGCCGGAATAGCTATAAGCGTCATAGAAATGGATATATGTAAAGGTTTTAAAGAAAGCTTTGGATCCCGCAGAAACCACCAATTTATGGCAACCAAAACGATTAACATAAATAGATAAGCGCCCATAATGACGGCACCTTCAGAATCACCCATTCTTGTGGAAGCGAGAATAAAACCTATGATAATATTAAGTATTCCCCAAATTGGTATGGATAGAAAAAAGGAGCGTAAGCGAACTACATACAACAAGAAAAACAAGAAACAAGCGGCCAGTGCTGAAAACAAAAGTGAACTTGAAAATCGACTAAAAATATGATTTTCTTTTGTATGCTTTAAGTTGATGTAAAGTGTTGTTAAACCTTCAAAATCAATATATTGACCAGAGTTTAATTCAAATTGTTTTTCAAACGAATAGCTATTATAAACAAAGCGAGAAATGTTTTTATAATTCAATATACTTTCCAAGGTTTCTTGACGGTTGTCGTA
>JAHKAT010000148.1 GCA_018825925.1 Bacteroidota bacterium
GACAATGTCAGCATCTTGCTCAATCACGCCCGAATTGTGAATTAGAACACCGTTACCTATAAAATTATGGCTAAAGGGGACAGCAAAATCATAGGTATCTTGTGGGCCTACTTCCTCTATACTGACAATCTCATCTAAGAACAAAGTTCCGCCATTGGCCAATTCAAACTTTCCCTTTTTCTGTTTTACAGCCGAAGTAAACGCTCCTTTTTCATGGCCAAACAGTTCGCTCTCAATCAGTTCAGAAGGTATTGCTGCACAGTTCACTTCTACAAAAGGCATAGACTTTCGATTACTCAAATCATGCAGAGACCGAGCCACGAGTTCTTTCCCGGTTCCATTCTCACCAGTCACCAGAACTCGCGCATCAGAAGGTGCTACTTTCTCAATCATTTCCTTGATTTTGAAAATTTCTGGAGTTTCACCTATAATACTGCTTCCCTTGAATTTCTTAACAGTAGTTTTTAAAACCTTGGTTTCCTCTACCAAACTAACACGCTCGCCAGCATTTCGCACTGTGATCAGGATTCGATTTAAATCCAATGGTTTTTCAATAAAATCAAAGGCTCCTTTTTTAATGGCTGAGACTGCTGTGTCAATATTACCATGACCGCTAATCATTATCATTGGTGAATCAATTTGCTCTTTCATCATGGCTTCAAGTACCTCAACACCATCCATTTCAGGCATTTTTATGTCACAAAAAACCACATCGTACGTCGTTTCGCGTAGCTTTTCTAGGCCTTGCTTACCATTTTCTGCTTCTTCCACTTCAAAACCTTCGAATTCCAAAATTTCTCTCAGCGCTCGTCGTATACTTCGCTCGTCATCAATAATTAATATTTTTCCCATTTCTGTTTATCTTTTATAAAACCCCTCTATTCCTATATAGGATCTACCAACTACTCAACTACAACTATCCCTCAATCTCTTTATACAAGGCCCCTTCCTTTAATGAATAAGGCGAAATTAGGATTTTTTTAATTCCTATTTTTTTAATAAACCATTGCACCTTAACAGATGTTATCGGCATCATTATTTTACGAAAAGGTACAATGAAATCATTTTGTTCCCGCTCAAGAAAAGTAGACTTTTTCATTTCATCAAGCACGCTATTCAACGCATCTAGATTGATCTCTATCATTTTATTTTCCTTGGGAAATTTATGTTGATAAATCAATTCATAAAAAGTTTCAAAACTCCCTGATGATCCTATCAAAGTGGAACAATTCCAGTTGTCTAATCTTCCTTCTGATTTCTCCTCTAGAAACTCAATTATTTTTTTTTCATCGAGGTCTGAAATAGGGTCACTCAACTTAAAAAGCTGATAAATTCTAGACACTCCAATATTCATACTAATAGCACTTTCGACACCTTCCTTTTTGGCGAATATGAATTCAGTACTACCCCCACCTATATCTACAATTACCGCTTCCGTTTCAAAGGAACAAATTGTTTTAACCCCTTTGTAAATCAAATCTGCCTCTTCTAGTCCAGTAATTATTTGAATTTTCAGACCTACTTCTTTGTTGACCAAATCAAGAAATTCAAATTGATTCGACGCATCTCTTAAAGCCGAAGTCCCTAAAGCTACAATTTGTTCAACCTGAAGTGAATCACACTTTAACTTGAATCTTTTGAGTGTTACCAAAGCTCTTTGCATGGATTTAGCAGCCAAACGATTTTCATTGATTCCTCCCATTCCCAGAGAAACCCCTTCCTTTTCAGAGTGAATAACCGTAAAGCTGCGTTCATTCACTTCTGCCACGAGTAAATTAAAGGTATTGGTCCCTACATCAATTACAGCTTTAATCATCCTACTTCTTTTTTAACCAACGCCACACTTGAGCAATTCGCAAACGATGTCCAGTAGCCAAAATACCATTTTTATAAATTCTTGCTGAGAGTATAAGTCCGAATATTGTGGAAATTAACAGCACAAATGCTGAAATATACAGTTGAAAACCTTGTCCTTCCGTAAAACCAATAGAAAGTCGAACCAAAGCTACTCCTGGTGCAGTAAAAGGAA
>JAHKAT010000149.1 GCA_018825925.1 Bacteroidota bacterium
GATTTTTTCGATACCAAGAAATTTTATTTATCAATGTCTCCTTCTGATATTTACTTTCGAATCGCTGCAATACCGGGTAATTCTAAGCCTTCTAAATACTCTAACATCGCTCCTCCTCCAGTGGAAACATAAGATACTTTATCGGATAAATTAAACTGATTAATGGCTGCAACTGAATCGCCACCACCAATCAAAGAAAATGCACCATTGGCTGTCGCATCAGCTATTTTTTCCGCTACAACTCTCGTTCCTCCGGCAAAATTGGGCATTTCAAAAACTCCCATCGGACCGTTCCAAAGTATCAATTTAGACTTCTCCAAAATGGCAGAGCAATCTTTCCTAGTTTGAGTTCCAACATCCAACCCCATCCATCCATCTGGAATTTTTGTAATATCAACTTCTTGACGATTGGCATCATTGTCAAATTTATCCGCAATAATGGCGTCGACAGGTATGTATATCTCGACTCCTTTTTCTTTGGCTTTACCTAAAATCGATTTTGCCGTTTCAAGATAATCGTCCTCCACTAAACTAGAGCCTACTTTACCTCCCATTGCTTTCACAAACGTAAAAGCCATTCCTCCTCCAACAATCAAATAATCTACCTTGTCCATTAATTTTTCAATGATGGTAATCTTACTTGATACCTTAGCGCCTCCAACAATAGCCGTTAAAGGTTTTTCTGTTGAATTCAAGACTTTGTCAACACTTTTAATCTCTGCTTCAATTAAAAAACCAAACATTTTTGCTTCTGGAAAAAAATCTGCAATTATTGCCGTGGATGCATGAGCTCGGTGAGCTGTTCCAAAAGCATCGTTCACATAAACATCTCCATGCTTCGCTAATTTCTCGGCAAATACCCTATCTCCTTTTGTTTCCTCTGGATAAAAACGCAAATTCTCCAACATTAATATCTCTCCCTTGCCTAGGTTGGCTGACATTTCGAATGATTTTTCTGATATACAATCGTCTACAAACTGAACCTTTCTCCCCAATACTTTTGAGGTATGTTCAATGATGTGTTTAATCGAGAATTGTTGGTCGTCTTTTGACTTCGGTCGACCCAAATGAGTCATCAAAATCACACTTCCACCTGCCTCTAATATGTGATCAATGGTTTTCTTAGCCGCTTTAATACGCGTGTCATCTGTAACTCGTAAATCATTTTTATCAAGCGGAACATTAAAGTCTACTCGAATTAAAACTTTTTTGTTCGCGAAATCATAAGTATCTATACTGGCCATCCTTTTCTATTTTGGACGGCAAAAATAACAAAGAATATAGAATTCATTTCTTCAATTTGAATGAAGCTCTATGCATTTCTTTTAAATCTTCTTGAAGTACCCATTGATAATTACCTTGAGGAAGTGGTGCAAGCTCAATTACATAATCACACCGCTCCTCTTGAAGCTGAAAACGTAATTTTTCCCTACCAAAATCATCACAGATTAGCAATACAGCGGGCTCTTTTAATAAACTTTCAAAGGCTAAAACCAATTGCGGAGATTTTTTTCCAGCATTAATTAAAACCGTAACCTCTGGTTTTTCTTGTATTTTTTTCAAACCTTTATCATTCGTTTGAGAAATGGCTTTCAAACTCAATAAAACAAAAACAAACGAAACAAGGGTTGAAGTGAATAGCTTTCCCATATTTAGTAACTTAGATGCTAAAGTTACAAAGTTTACCGAATGAATCAAAAAAAAATTTTCACCTTAAAACAGGTGGTTAAATCCATTCAAAAAACTTTTGACGAACGTTACAAACAAGCGTATTGGATTAAAGTTGAGCTACATAAGCTAAACCAATATCCTACTGGTCATTGTTTTCCGGAACTTGTCCATAAGGAAAATGACAAAATTGTAGCTCAATTAAATGGCACTATTTGGAAAACAACTCTTGACAATATAAACAAGCGATTTCACGAAATTGTAAAAGAGCCAATCAAAGAAGGAACAACTCTTTTAATTTTAGCGAAAATCCAATATCATCCAACCTTTGGAGCTGGTTTGTTAATTCTAGATATTGACCCGCACTATTCTTTGGGCGAACTCCAACGCGAAAAGGATGAAACTCTACTGTATCTTCAAAAACACAACCTTCTCAATAAAAACAAATCCTTATCATTTCCATTACTGCCAAAAAGAATAGCTATTATCTCTGCCGAAACAAGCAAAGGTTTATCCGATTTTTTCAGTGTTCTCTCAAAACGAGAACCGAATTATTACTTTGTCACACATTTATTTCGCGCTGCTCTTCAAGGAGATGCCGCTGTACAAAGTATAGTGCGACAATTGGATAAAATAGAAAAGTTAAAAGATCTATTTGATGTGGTGGTTATCGTTCGAGGTGGCGGTGGCGAAGCTGGTTTAACTTGTTATAACCACCTTACTTTGTGTAAAAAAATAGCGAATTTCCCCCTTCCTATTCTAACCGGAATCGGACATTCAACCAATACAACAGTCGCTGAAATGATCGCTTTTGAAAATGGCATTACCCCAACCGAACTTGCAGAAATGCTAATACGCTGCTTTGATGTTTATTCTGAACCTCTGATTAAATTCAAATCATCAATTGAAAAAACAACGCAACAATTTATAAAAACACATCTATTGGAACTACATGCTAAAAGTGAATTGCTTAAAGCTCGTTCTTCAAAACTGGTTTCCAACCATCAAATGTCTAATCGTCACTTAAGCGAAAAGGTGGCTCAGTCTTGTAAGCGTTTTTTACAAGAACGAAAATCTTTACAAACTAATCTCACAAATAAACTAGCGGTTAAAACAAAGTCATTGTTGACTCAATTTAAAAGCGATACTAAAAATGCTGGTCAATACTTGAGCTTTCATTCTAGCTCTCTCCTAAAAGATTATCGCCTAAAAACGAACCAATTGCAAAGTCAAATCAGCTTATTACCTCCACAAAAGCTCGAACTTTTGCACACAGGAATAAATGTCATCGAAGACAAAATAAAAATTTTAAGTCCAGAACAAGTATTAAAAAGAGGATTTACTATCACCCATTTTAATGGTAAATCTGTTTCAAACGAAAACCAACCTAAAATTGGAGACAAAATTACTACCTTCACTTCAAGCGAAAAAATAGAAAGTTCAATTCAAGAAATAATAAATAAAACATGAAAAATACTATCTCCTATGATAAAGCTTTTGAGGAACTCCAAACCATCGTTGCTGAGCTAGAGGATGGTGAAATTGGCGTTGACGAACTTTCCGAAAAAGTAAAAAAAGCTTCTGAACTCTTAAAGGTGTGCAAGGAGAAGTTGTCCTCAACCGAAGAAGATATTCAAAAAATATTGAAGGAATTGGATTGATTTTCAATTAAAATAAATCTTTGATAGTTCCCAAAACTATCCATTAAGGTATCTTTGTTTTCAATGCAGCAAATCGTTCGTGTCTTAAAATCTACTGGTAAATGGTACCAGGTACTCACAAAAAATGGGGAAACGCTTAATTGTCGACTAAAAGGTCGTTTTCGATTGGCAGGTCTTTCGACTACAAATCCTATTGCCGTGGGTGATGAAGTAATCATCGCTGATCAACGTGATGAAGAGGGAAATGCTTTGATAATTGAATTGGTTCCTCGCACGAATTACATCGTTAGAAAATCAACCAACCTTAGCAAGCAAATGCAAATACTTGCTGCCAACATCGATCGGGTCTACTTAATGGTGACTTTGCATTCTCCTGAAACTCATCCTGCATTTATCGACCGCTTTTTAGTCGCAGCCGAATCTTTCAGAATCCCCTGCACCTTACTTTTCAATAAAATTGATCAGTACGATGAAGACAATTTGGCTTTGGTCGATTATTATTCTCATATATACTCAAGTATTGGCTACCCTTGCCATAAAATATCAACATACGAACCAAGTGCTTTTGAATTTTTAAAAGAGGAAATAAACGGTCAACAAGTAATGATAGGCGGACATTCTGGTGTTGGTAAGAGCTCTCTTGTAAATGCCTTAGATTCAGAAATTAGCGCCCGAATTGGGGAGATTTCCAAAGCCCATCACTCTGGCCAGCATACCACCACCTTTGCGGAAATGTATCCTTTAAAATCAGGTGGATTTATCATTGATACGCCCGGAATTAGAGCCTTTGGAATGATTGAACTCGAAAAAGAACATCTATCACATTATTTCCCAGAAATGAGGGAGAAAATGGGTGAATGTAAGTTTAATAATTGCAAACATTTGAACGAGCCACATTGCGCTATAAAAAAGGCCGTAGAAGATGGCGAAATTCATGACCAACGTTATGCCAACTATTGGCAAATGATGAACGAAGACGAAAACGAAACCTACCGTAAAAACGACTTTTAATGAGAGCCATACTCCAAAGAGTTCAAGAAGCCAGCGTTTCAATCGAAGGGAAAATGGTGTCCAATATAAATCATGGACTTCTGGTTTTATTGGGAATTGAAACTGAAGATACCAACGAAGACATCGAATGGCTCACAAATAAAATAGTGCAAATGCGCATTTTTAGCGACAAAGACGGCAAAATGAATCATTCTTTACTCGATCTTTCGGGCGAGGTACTATTGGTTTCTCAATTCACGCTTTTCGCATCTTCTAAAAAAGGTAATCGACCAAGTTTTATAAAATCGGCACGACCCGAAATTGCGATCCCACTCTATGAGAAAACCATAAAAAGATTTCAAACATTAATTGGAGTTGAGCAGCTAAAAACAGGAGAATTTGGAGCGGACATGAAGGTGCAGCTAATCAATGATGGTCCAGTAACCCTTTTCATTGATTCGAAAAACAAGGAATAATGGAAATAAAAGAAGCCCAAAACCTGGTAGATCAATGGATCAAAGAAAATGGAGTTCGCTATTTTAATGAGCTTACAAATCTTTCTATTTTGATGGAAGAAGTGGGAGAAATGGCACGAATTATTTCTCGGCGATATGGCGAACAAAGTGAAAAAGAATCAGATAAAAACTTAGATTTGGCAGATGAAATGGCCGACGTTCTTTTCGTTTTAATCTGCTTGGCAAATCAAACAAATATTGACCTGAATGAAGCGCTATTAAAAAATCTTCAAAAGAAAACGCAGCGCGACGCTAATCGTCATAAAAACAATCCCAAATTGCAATGAAAGGATATTCAAAATTACCAGAAGAGGTGCAAATTAGCCTGAAAAGCACCGAAATTACTAGCTTAATGCCTGAACAAGAATTGTTTTTCACCCGAATAAGAGAAGGTAAGAACTATGTGGTAAAGCAAGCTGAAAAAACTGGAATTTCAACCATTATTGCTTGGACTACACTTTACAAAGTTCCAACACCCGAAGAAGGTTCACCACGAGCAATTATCATTTGTGCTACGAATGAAAAAGCTATAGAAATGCACGATGAGTTGAAACTCCGGGCAAAACGCATGGATTTGACATTGGATTTAGCGCACGATAAAGGAAATCAGTTACAAC
>JAHKAT010000150.1 GCA_018825925.1 Bacteroidota bacterium
ATGAACATTGGTGAAAGCAATGATTTTTTGTTCCGAATTTCTTATAACGTAAAATTTTCCATGATTTAATTGAGCTTCAAAAAAATAGTTCAATTTTCCAAAATGTTGAAAAACCAATTGTTGAATTTCTAGAGAGTAAGGTTCCTTGCTAAGACGAGGAGAATTTTTGGGGAATACCCTGGAAAAAGTTTGCGTAGTGATTTCTCCCTTTTTTTCAAAACCAAAAGATTCAGCCATTTGCTTGCTTTTGGTATTGCTTGGATCGATATAAGCATAAAAGCGACGACAACTGTTGTCTTGCAATTTTAGTTCGAAATACTCCTTCAGAGCCAAACGTAAAACACCCTTTTTTTGAGGCTTAGGAGAACTACTTTGTGAAGAAGCGTGAAAAGCGAAATACCGAACATACCAATCATTATTGCGCCGACAAAACGTGACATTTGCCAAAACTCTTTGATGCCTTTGCAGCGTTAAATAAAGAGGTTCATCGATCGTTTGTATGTGTCTATTGGTTTCGCAGTGACGGTACTTGGCTCCATTGCTTCCTAAAATCGTTTCGTTCAATAGCCAAACGACTTCCTCACTGGGTTTATCAGACTCTTTGAGGTAAGGATGCATCAAATAGAGGCAATAACGATGTTTTTAGCAACTTCTGGAGTAATGGATTGTTTCTCACCCATTCGGAGCCATTCGCGTTCTTCAAAGCGATCTTTTATCAATTGACCTGTTGCTTGATGTTCGCTAGTATAATCGCCCAAACGTGTCTCTATACCCAAAGATTGATAAAATGATTCTGTTTTTTCAATAGCTGCTTTTGCGATTTGATTTTCATCACCTGATAAATTCCAAACACGCTTACCGTATTGGGTTAGTTTTTCTTTTTTAATTTCAAACTGATTTTCGAATAAACGAGGACCTATTATTGCGAGGGTTCGAGCGTGATCTATTCCAAACAAAGCCGTTAATTCGTGTCCTATCATATGCGTTGCCCAGTCGGTAGGAACACCACAACGAAGGTTGCCATTAAGGGCATGCGTAGCGCACCACATTAGGTTGGCCGCCAATTCGTAATTCGCTGGGTTTTCCATGACTTTTGGTCCAATTTCTATGAGCGTAGAAAGGATAGCTTCAGCCTGACGTTCTTGCAATAAATTATCGGTTGGGTAGGTTAAATATTGTTCGAGGGTATGAACGAAGGCATCCACTATTCCGTTTGCTATTTGTCGTTTTGGTAAACTAGCAACGGCTGTTGGGTCGCAAATAGAAAATGCTGGAAAAAAATTTGGACCGCCCATAGTTCGCTTTGTTTTGAGCGACGAACGAGAAATAACGGCACCAGAATTGGCTTCGGATCCAGTTGCAGGCAAAGTCAAAATTGAACCAAAAGGAATGGCTTTTTCAAAAGCACAGCCGGGTTTTCTTTCAAGTACCTCCCATGGATCAGAGGCATAATGTGTGGCACCACAGATAAATTTCGTCCCATCGATAACACTTCCTCCACCAATGGCGAGGATGAAGTCTATTTTTTGAGTGCGACAAATTTCCACCGCCTTCATCAAGGTATCAAATTCTGGATTGGCTTCTATACCCCCAAATTCTACTATTTCGAATTCGCTCAAGTGCGCAATGGCTTTGTCATAGATGCCATTTTTGAAAATACTTCCACCGCCGTAGGTAATTAGAATATTTTTTCCTGTCGTTACACTTTTTATTAATTCGGGTAAACGATTATATTGGTCTTTGCCAAAGACTATTTTAGTTGGGTTGTGGTATTCAAAATTTATCATGTTGTAAAAATAGGGGAGTTGAGATTAAGAAACAAAGAAGGAATCATTTTGCCTTGTTAAAACTGCATAAAAAAAGCCTTCTGAATTTTCAGAAGGCTTTTGATTGAGAGTATATTTCTTTTAGATATTTCCATTGTCACGCACAGCGTAAGCAATAGAAAGTGCATTAATTGCTTGTAATTCTTTACGAATATCGAAGATCAATCCAGTTGGAGCGCCTTTGTCCGCTTTCAAACAGGTGATAACACCTTCGATTGGAACTTTAACGCGGCTTTTTTTCTCTTCAAACTTATCTTTTTTCCATTGTCCAACAGCATTGGTCGTATACAATTCGTCTGCTGTAGCTTGCACAACATTGTCTAACGAAAGAGCATATCCCATTTTGAAATCCTCTAAGCGAGCTTTGTTACGAGGCTCACCTAAGTAAAGGAAATCAATTTCTGAACGCTGTTTGTAAGGAGTTAAATCAGTCGTTTTACCACCGACAGGTTGTGTAACTTGTACAGTAGGATCTACCTCTTTACTCGTTGTAGCAACCATAAAGAAGAACAAAAGCATGAAAACGATATCTGGCAGCGAAGAGGTATTTACACCTGGAACTGATTTGCCTGAATCTTTTTTAAATTTTGACATAACTGTTTATTTTTTCGGTGTAACTTCAATGATACGAGCTGGATACAAAATCTCCAACAAGTTCAGTTTATCTTTATCTGCATTCACTTGATCCTGTGCATAACGCGTTTTGATGGTTTGATAATCTTCACCAAAAATTCTTTTCACTTCATCGTTTCTCAATTCGTAAATTGCTTCTTCGATTTCTGTTTGAATTTTGGCAAACAAACCATATTCTGTAGCGTCTTGAACTTCGATACGAATATTCGCTTGGAATTGAATTTCAGGAAGTTCATTTCCACCGTAAAGTTTCAATGATTTCTTCTTTTTATCCCATTCGTCCATTTGACTGTACTTAAATTCAATCATTTCGGCTACAGCACCTTCTGCTTCTAAGCTTTCGATTTCAATTTCTATACGTCTAATGTTGTCTTGAATTACATTGGAACTAACACGAGAATACATCGGGAAATTGTTCGTTACATCGTTGCGTTTTTGATTCGTTCGATAAAACTCAACCACTTTCTCCGATATTTTATTCGGATCACTCATTATTTCACCACGAACCATCAACTGATTCTGGCTATTTGCTTTGATCGCTAAAATATTACGTTGCTCTATATCAACAGGAGGTGTAACGGTAACGATTTTTTTGGGGATATTTCGCAAATAAGCCTGGTCCTTATCCATGGTAGTGGTTACCAAGAAGAAAATCAAAAGCAAGAAGGCGATGTCCGCCATGGATCCTGCATTGATTTCCGGAATTTCTCGCTTTGCCATAATTTTCTTATTTAATAACTTTTCCTAGTAATCGACCACCAAGAATTGCAAGTATAGCAACACCTAGACCGATAAAAACAACGTACAAACCAGCTGTGGTAGCAGAAATTGTACTACTAGAAACATCAGCGAAATCGCTTGACAATCCTAGTGAAGTAACTGTGTCGTTTGATCCAACAGAATATAAAACCACATACAATACCAACGCTGCAACAATACCAACGATTGACATTAAGGTTTTCTTTGGATTAGAAATTAACTGAGCGATGAAGAAAATCAACACCAAAGCTACACAAGCTATCAAGATGAAGATAGTGTAGTAAGTGGCTGCATTCATCTTAGCTCCGTCACGGAAAGTTTCTATTTCTGAAAGTTCGGCCGTATTGTTTGGCCCACCGAACAAAAATAGACAAACACCGATTCCGATTACTGCTAGAGTAACCTTCAGTATGTTCATGTATTTTGTGAAATCTTTCATTTTGAGTCTTTTTTTTGATTCAAACAATTAGGCTTTCGCCATATCGTTTTTAATCATCATATCTACCAATGAGATTGATGCGTCTTCCATTTCATTTACTAATCCGTCAATTTTTGAGGTGATATAGTTATAGAAAATTTGAAGGAAAATAGCTGCGATCAAACCAAATACAGTTGTCAAAAGGGCTACTTTAATACCACCCGCAACAGTTGTTGGAGAAACCTGACCATCTTGAATGATTTTGTCGAAGGCCTGGATCATACCAATTACAGTTCCCAAGAAACCTAACATTGGCGCCAATGCGATAAACAATTGCAACCAAGACAAACCTTTTTCTAAAAGACCCATTTGTACACCTCCGTATGAAACTACTGATTTTTCAACCATTTCGATTCCTTCAGAAGAACGATCCAAACCTTGGTAATAGATAGAAGCAATTGGTCCGCGTGTATTTCTACAAACTTCTTTCGCAGCTTCAACACCACCTGATTTTAATGCGCTTTCAACCTCTTGGATGAATTTTGTTGAATTGATCGTAGATAAGTTCAAGTAAACAATACGCTCAATAGATAAAGCGATACCGATAATTAAACAAATCAATACTGGTGTCATCCACAATGGATCACCCTCAATGTACTTTTGTTTCAAAGTTTGAACAAAGTTCAACTCGACAACTTCTTCCTTCGCTGGAGCAGCGTCCTCAGTCGTTGCACCATCTTGGGCAGCATTTGCTACATCATCCATTTGTTCCGTCGTTGGAGCAGTGGTTGTGGAGTCTTGGGCAGCTGTGTAGGATTTAAATCCAAACGTTAACAGTGCTGCAATAGCTAAAGAACTTACTATTTTTTTCATGTTCTAAAAGATTAATTTAATCGTATTCTCAATTTAATTTAAGCCAAAAATAAAAATAATTTGACAACTCACGTTTTGATGTTTGTTATCAAATTGCTAAGAAGTTCTCCCAATCGATTCCAGTGAATGGAACAAACAGTGAGAATCCTCCATTTCATTGCGGAGAGAGAGGGATTGCTTTCAGCGGATCCTTCGGAACTGCCTTCAGCGGATCCTTCGGAACTCGAACCCTTTGGTTCTCATCCATCTCTATCCTCCATTTCATTGCGGAGAGAGAGGGATTCGAACCCTCGGTAGAGTTACCCCTACACAC
>JAHKAT010000151.1 GCA_018825925.1 Bacteroidota bacterium
ACCCTCTTGTCGTACCACAAAAACCATTCACCTCACAAATTTTAGGCACTGAAGAGGTTGGCGACATAGAGTTGGCAGGCTCAGCTGAATTGGGATTACACGAAGGCTCAACCAAAGGTGCGCTTACACAGATCGTAAAAGTTGGATTACTCGAATTTGAAGCTAAGAAATGGTGAACACGAATCCAATAGGTAACCCCATTAAACAAATTAGATAAAGTAACTATTTCCAACCCCCCATTACCTGTATTGTTGGCAATTCCAATCGAACTTCCACCACATGTTCCTGAATAAACTTGAACAACTGCGTTAAATGTTGACGAACCTGTTACTTGTACACTTAACGATGGTCCATTAGCAACAAAGGAATACCAAACATCATCATTAGCACTTCCAATTGTACCTGGCTGCGTCTGAGTGGCACCAGCCGTTGTTCCAGATATTGGAACACATGAGTTTGATGGAGATAGGGAAATAGCACCGCCACAATTGTCATTACTCGGTTGAGCAAAGACAGTAGAGCAAGTTAAAATGAAACAAAACGCAATCAAATTTTTTACAAAGCCGATTGAACTTTTGTTGTGTAGTGTGTGTTTTTTCATAACCAAAAACTAAATTATTCTCTTTTTAATTGACATTTCATTAACGTATCAGGTTTATCATTCCTGTGAACGTATATTTTTTTGAAGTCAATAAATCTTTTACTTTCATGTTCCAAGTGTACATGCCTAATGGAACAATTTGACCATCCATTGTGCCGTCCCATCTGCCATTTACATCATTGTTTTTCCAGATGATATTACCCCACCTGTCATTAATTTCCAAGTCAAAACTATATTCATCAATTCCAGCTATCTCCACAAACCATTCTTGGTTGAATTGATCATTGTCTGGTGTAAACGAATTGGGTGCAAAAAGCAAAACCTCTGGCAATACTTCTACAATTTCTTTAGCGATATCCACACAGCCAAAGGCATTCTTAGCCATTAGTTCAACTTTATAATTTCCTGTAAATCCATCCGGAAAATAAACCGTTGGATTTTCCTCATTGGAAGTCCCTGGATTTGCTTCTTCAAAGGTCCATTTATAGTCAACAGCTCCAATTGACATGTTTTCAAAATTCACTTTCGTATTAAACATGGTTGGTTGTCCTGGTGAAAACAAAAACTTCGCATCAGGTTTTCTAATAGCAGTTAAAAAATTAGGATACAAAACCGAATCGACACACCCAAATTTGTTGATTAACATCAGTTGCACATCATAATTACCTGCTGATAATTCTGGAGTCTTTAAAATCGGCATATCCTTATAAATCATATTCTGGGTCAAAAACCAAACACTATTAACATAGGAATTTGGGTCGCTGTTATTAACCAATTCAAACTTGGCCGGTTCGCATTTAACTGTTTCATCTACCACAAAACTTGGTTGAGGCAAAGGAGACACGAAGACCTCGCTAGACATCACAAAAGGTGTGCTTTCACAATTATCTGTTATGGTAACAGTATAGGTTAGGGTGTTGGTTGGTAACACAAGATTACCATGACTCAAGCCATTTCCAACTGTATTATCCGACCAAGAAAAATGATATGGAGCACCTTTTCCTTCTAAACCAGTTGCTAACAACATGGTTGAGTATCCAGGGCAAATTGTATCAAAAGGTGAAATCGTTCCCGAAATTGGATTAAGAAGATTTACATAAATGGAATCTAATGAACTTTTACATCCAAATTCATTCTCTGCTAGAACTGTGAAATACCCATTTTGTATCGGGCTAACCAACTGGCTTCCCAAATAATTCGTCGTGTGGCCCCAATGGTAATTAAAAGCTGAGCCACCTGTTGCGTTTGCGAGCAGTTGTGCTGTTCCATTTTGACAAATTGTAGTATCATTGCTTTTACTCATTATCACAGGGTCAGGATCTGTAACAGTTACTGCAACACATACTTGGCATCCAATTGCGTCCTTAGCGCAAACCGCATAAATTCCAGACGAAAAACCATTCGAACTCGAATTAGTCGACCACGTATTGCCATTATCAAAACTATACTGAGTAGCATCTGCTCCACTCATATGCACTTGTCCGTCAGCACCTCCTGTGCAAGATGGTTGTGTATGAGTAGCCGAAGCTGTCATTTTTTTCATGTACACCATTACGGTATCTCTTCTCGCCCCACAAATGGCGCTCGTTTCTCTGAGGACAAATCCATACAATCCTGGTTGATCTACATTTACCGTCGGAGTTAAAGTGGTGAAGTTTGGTGTAAATTGCACGCTAGGGCTTGGAGTTATCCCTACATTAAAATACGACCAAGATCTTGAATTGGCTGTATTAGAGATCGATCCTTGTAGTTGTATTGAAGACCCAAAACAAAGAGTATCGTCCGAACCTGCATTGGGTACAGGTGGATTTTGAACAAATATTGTGAAAACAGCTGTATCAATAACCAACACATTAGTTGACGATGAAGGCTGCGTTACTTTTACTGAATAAGTCGTTGTAACTTGAGGAGTAACCGTAACATTTAGGCCACCCAAAACATTAGAAACACCATTGGTTACTAACCACTCAAAAATTGGATTAACAAAACCAGGTGTTGCAATATTGACATTCGCAGAACTTCCTTTACAAATCGTTTGATCGGGCGCTGAAACTCCACAAGCAACATTGGCGGTTCCAAAAAATTGTAAATTCACATTTTGATTCGTGCCGCTGAAATTTGAAAAACAAAGTAAGAATTGTTGACCAGATACAACATTCAATGATCTTTCAAAGTTACCTTGATTTGCTCCAACGGGTAAACCACCTGCAGGAGCCATTCCAGTAAAACCTTGACATGGTGCATTCCAGTTACAAGCTATAGGTGCCAATTGGGAACTTGCTATTTGAGCACAAGTTAAATTCGTATTGTTGTAAGGCCACATGATCCAATCAAAACAACCACCAGATGAACCTTGAATTGACCAGCTTAAGGTTCCAGAGGAAACAATTGAAATTGTTACGAAGGTCGAACTAGTTTCTCCCGTCAACAAACAACCCGCATTTCCCGGAATATTATTTGGATTTATACTAGGATTACTAAATGTACCCGTTCCAAAATCAACGTTATTAGTTCCTGGCACATTCGGAGAAATTGGAAAACTTGGCGTAGAACATCCTGATACCGCTTCACTACAATCGTTAGGTGGATTAAGAGGGTTGAACTGCGCCAATAAAGACTCAGAAACAACAAAACTCAATACAATAAGCAGAACCTTTTTCATTTTCTAATTGTCATTGCAATTGATGAATGGGAATGAAGCAACTTCATCCAATCCATGAATTCCTATTTGCAGGCAAGAAATACTTTTTCCGTAAGGACCAAACCAAGAACGCAACTCTTGCTGATTCAATGCCTGTATATTTTCAGTTAGAATGAAAAATCGGTTTGAATAAACATCCAATCTCACCAATTTCACATTCGGGTTTTCTTTCAAACTTTTCTCAGTTTCAAGTAGCTCGTCTGATTCCAGTGAAAACATTCCCTGAGCAAAAAAAGCCGAACCATTTGATTTTACAGCACTATTTGTTTGACCGTAGGCCAAAGAAGACAAAGTCGCACAAATAAATATAATAAATATTTTCATTAATTCCTTTTAAATCTTAAAAAAACCGCTTAAATAGCTATAAACGCCTTTTAACTAAGACGCAAGTTACGCATTTAGGTTGCTTACATAGGTTTAAAAAACATACACTCGCTAACCGAAATGTGAAAAATTTAATTCGCTCAGAAATGAATACATAATACTTGGCGTCAAAGAAAATTTCGACCACAAATCTAATCGCTGTTAATCAGACATTTAACAACATGACTCAGGTGATTGACATTATTTTATTACTCCAATTTTAGCATGAATGTGTTGCGGTTAGGAAACATTGCATTTTCATTTATTTAACGCTTAATTAAATATTTGTTTCTATTTTAACATCACTCTTTTAATCAAAAAAAAGGCCCCCAATTGGAAGCCTTTCAACACTATTTATAGCGATTGTTTGTTACAAGAATTTAAAGTTTTTTCCTGGATAAACAGCTTGATCTCCTAATTCTTCTTCAATTCGAAGTAGTTGATTGTATTTTGCCATACGATCACTTCTCGAGGCCGAACCAGTTTTAATTTGACCACAATGCAAGGCCACTGACAAATCAGCAATTGTTGAATCTTCTGTTTCACCTGAACGATGACTCATCACGGAAGTATATCCATTTTTTGTAGCTAATTGAACTGCTTCTATGGTTTCAGTCAAACTACCAATTTGATTTACTTTCACCAAAATTGAATTAGCGATTCCTTTTTCAATTCCTTCATTCAAACGTACTGAGTTGGTTACAAACAAATCATCACCTACTAATTGTACCTTTGATCCAATTTTCTCGGTCAATAATTTCCAGCCATTCCAGTCGTCCTCTGCCAAACCGTCTTCAATTGAAATGATTGGATACTTTTTAGTCCAATCGGCCCAGTAGTTTACCATTTCTTCTGAATCCATAATTTTTCCGGTAGATTCAAAGACATACTTCCCTCCTTTATAAAACTCGGAAGAAGCAGCGTCTAATGCAATATGCATATCATCTCCTGGTTTGAAACCTGCTTTTTCAATGGCTTCTAAAACCACTTCAATGGCTTCTTCATTGGAACCTAAGCTCGGAGCAAAACCACCCTCATCTCCTACGTTTGTTGACATTCCTTTGGATTTCAAAACCGCTTTTAAATGGTGAAAAACCTCGGTGCCCCATCGCAAACCTTCAGAAAAAGACTCAGCGCCGAACGGCATTACCATAAATTCTTGAATATCAATCAAGTTATCAGCGTGAGAACCACCATTCAATATATTCATCATCGGAACAGGAAGTGTACAAGCATTAACTCCACCAACATAACGGTACAAGTGCATGTCTGCCTCATTTGCTGCAGCTTTGGCAACGGCTAAAGAAACACCTAAAATGGCATTAGCACCTAATTTCGATTTATTAGTAGTTCCGTCTAAGGCCAACATAACAGCATCAATGCGTTTTTGGTCATACACATCCATACCCTGCAAAGCCGGTTGGATCAAGTCGTTCACATTTGCAACCGCTTTCAACACACCTTTACCCAAGTACATTTTCACATCGCCATCTCGCAATTCCACCGCTTCGTGAATTCCAGTGGATGCTCCTGATGGTACAGCCGCTCGACCTAAAATTCCATTTGCAGTGATAACATCAACTTCAATCGTAGGGTTTCCACGTGAATCTAAAATTTGACGTCCTTTAATACTTGCTATATAACTCATGCTTTATGATTTTTCATATTGTTGACAAACTGATCGAATAAATATCGAGAATCGTGCGGACCCGCAGACGCTTCTGGATGATACTGTACCGAAAATATTGGTCTGTTTTTTATTTGCATTCCCGCTATGGTGTCGTCATTCAGGTGAACATGTGTCACCTCCATAAGTGATTGATTCTCCATGCTTTTCTCATCGATTACAAAACCATGATTTTGAGACGTTATTTCACCTTTTCCGGTTAATAAATTCTTTACTGGATGATTGATTCCTCTGTGACCATTAAACATTTTACGCGTCACTAGTCCTTGAGATAGACCTAAAAGTTGGTGGCCTAGGCAAATTCCGAAAACTGGTCGTCCATCCTTTGCGATTTCTCCAACCAACTGAATTGCTTCTTTCATTGCCGAAGGGTCACCAGGACCATTGCTCAGCATATAGCCATCCGGTTGAAAGCCATCTAACTCTGATTTCGTAGCGTTATGAGGGAAAACTTTAACGTGACATCCACGCTCCACCAAGCATCGAACAATATTCTTTTTAACACCAAAATCTACCAAGGCAACTTTGTGCTTAATTTCTGTTGGCTTTTCCTCAAAACTCTCTGTCACACTCACCTGAGATGAAAGCTCTAGTCCCTCCATTGATGGAACTTTACTCAAGAGGTTTTTCAATTCATTTTCATCAAGAACATCCGAAGAAATAATCGCATTCATAGCTCCTTTGTGACGAATATGACGCACCAAAGATCTCGTGTCGATATCTGTTATACCTACCGTTCCATTCTCTAGCATATACTCGTTCAAGGATGAATACCCAGAAGGTCGAGAATACCCTTCAGAAAATTTCTTTGTTACTAAACCAGCAATCTTGATAGAATCTGATTCAACTTCCAATTGATGAACCCCATAGTTACCGATATGGGATGTATTCATTATTAAAATTTGCCCGAGGTACGATGGATCAGTAAAAACTTCTTGGTAACCTGTCATTCCAGTATTGAACGCAATTTCACCCGTGGTTGTTCCAATTTTACCAGTTGCATTGCCTTTGAATACCGTACCGTCTGCGAGCATCAAAATAGCCGGTTTATGTTCCGTCATTTTCTAAAATTTTGACAAAATTACAATTCTCTTTCCGCATGGTGAAATTTGCGTGGAGAAACTTGTACAGATAGTGCATAGTTATTAACAGAAATCGAGAAAAATGAAGTAAAAACTGACTTACAATCTTATTCATTTCGAAATACAAGATCATTATTGTACAAAATGAATCTAAACAAAATTGATTTACGTAAATTAAGGGATGGAAGAATTTACTTACTCAACACTTACAATTTATCGATTCAGAGGCTTTATTCCTAAGTATGTAGCTATAAGTGCTATGGGGATTTCAAAGTTTTGGTTTCCATCATCAAAAAAATCGAAAGTAAGTAAATTATTAGGCACTGGTTCGGGATTGGGATTTTCTAGAAAACCCAATTTTGGTCAGTACGCACACTTTGGAATTTGGCAAAACAAGGGGGACGAACTGGTTTATCTTGATCAGAACATACTATTGCGTTGGATGAAAAAATATGCATTTGAAACTTTTACGCACCGTCTAGTTCCTTTTCAAAGCAGAGGTATATGGGATGGTAAGAATCCGTATCCTACTATTCCTCCACAGGCTGAATCATCCGATAAGGTGGTGATTTTAACGAGAGCAAAGGTGAAATTCAAACATTTACTAGATTTTTGGAAACATGTAAGTCCGAGTAACCTACGATTGGCAGCCTCCGAGGGACGGATATTTTCGGCAGGATTGGGTGAATGGCCCTTTTCTCATCCTATTACTTACAGTGTATGGGAAAATTTAGATGCCGCAAAGGCCTTCGCCTACGGTCACCCCGAACACGCCGCTGCGATCAAAGGAGCTCGCGATGGAAAATGGTTCAAAGAGGACTTGTTTGTGCGCTTTGAATTACTTGATTAATAGAATGTCTTTTTTATTCAAGGAGACTCATCATTGGGGCTGATAATTCGATGATTAACTGATCATTACATTGTCAAATTACAAATGGGCATAAAAAAAGGGAACCTTTCGATTCCCTTTTATCAACTATTTCGAAAAATATTATTTCTCCGTTTCTTCTGATGCGTCATCAGCTGTAGGCTCTTCAGAAGAAGTTTCTTCTGTTGTTGCCTCTGGAGCAGTTGTTTCATCTACTACTGTAGCCTCTTCAACTCCACCTTCTACTGTTTCAGCAGCATCTGTCGCTTTTTTAGCTCCAGCACCACCTCGTCTAGAACGACGTGTAGTTGCTTTCTTTGCTCCGTCATTAGAGTACAATTCGTTGAAGTCTACCAATTCGATCAAACACATTTCTGCGTTATCCCCCAAACGGTAACCTGTACGGATGATACGTGTGTATCCTCCAGGACGATTTGCAATTTTCGGTGCTACTTCGCGGAACAATTCGTTAACGATATCTTTGTTCTGTAAGTAACTAAATACAGTTCTACGTGAATGCGTAGAGTCTGTTTTAGATTTTGTAAGAAGCGGCTCAACATAAACACGCAATGCTTTGGCTTTTTCAACCGTTGTATTGATACGTTTGTGTAAAATGAGCGAGCTTGCCATATTCGATAGCATAGCCTTTCTGTGGGCTGTCTTTCTACCTAAATGATTGAACTTTCTTCCGTGTCTCATCTTCGTTTTTTATAAAGATTAATCTTTGTCTAATTTGTATTTGGCTACATTCATTCCGAATGTTAAACCTTTGTTGTCAACTAAGTCTTCTAACTCCGTCAACGATTTTTTACCGAAATTTCTGAATTTCAATAAATCGTTTTTGTTGTAAGAAACTAAGTCACCCAACGTTTCTACGTCTGCTGCTTTCAAACAATTCAAGGCACGTACAGACAAGTCCATATCTACCAATTTCGTTTTCAACAATTGACGCATGTGCAATGAAGTCTCATCAAATTCTTCTGTTTCAGCTTTCACTTCGCTATCCAATGTGATACGCTCATCAGAGAATAACATGAAGTGGTGAATCAAAATCTTTGCTGCTTCTTTCAAAGCTTCTTTCGGATGAACAGATCCGTCCGTAGTGATGTCTAAAACTAATTTTTCGTAATCTGTTTTTTGTTCAACACGGAAGTTTTCAATTGCATACTTTACGTTTTTGATAGGCGTAAAAATCGAGTCAATTGAAATTGTACCGAAAGGGGCATTTGCATTTTTGTTTTCTTCAGCTGCGATGTAACCACGACCTTTAGCGATCGTTAATTCCATTTCAATTTTCACTGAAGATTCCATATTACAAATTACCATATCTGGATTCAAAACCTGGAATGCAGAAGTAAACTTACCGATATCACCAGCAGTCATTTTATCTTGACCACTAATTGAAACTACTACCGTTTCAGTATCAGTACCTTCGATTTGTTGTTTGAAACGAACTTGTTTCAAGCTCAAAACGATTTCTGTTACATCTTCTACAACTCCTTTCAAGGTTGCAAACTCATGATCAGCTCCTTCTACGCGAATAGAAGTGATTGCAAAACCTTCCAATGAAGAAAGTAAAATTCTTCTTAAAGCGTTACCTACGGTGATACCGTAACCAGGCTCTAGAGGGCGGAATTCGAATTGTCCGTGATGCTCATCGGACTGAATCATGATTACCTTATCAGGTTTTTGGAAATCTAAAATTGCCATTTGTTTTTTCTTCTTTTAATTGTTTCTTGGTTGCGCGATTTAAAAGTTTGAAGAATGACGATCAAATCCTTTGGCCAAGACGCAAGTTGTTATTATTATTTCGAGTAAAGCTCGACGATTAATTGTTCTTTGATATTTTCTGGGATCATCTCACGAGATGGTAAGCTCAAAAATTTACCCGACATATCTGAATTGTTCCAATCCAACCAGTCGTATTTTTTTGTATTAGCTGACAATGCCGAGCTAATTGCTTCCAACGATTTTGATTTTTCACGAACACCGATTACATCACCAACTTTCACTACATATGATGGAATGTTTACCAATTCACCATTTACTGTAATGTGTCTGTGTGAAACCAACTGACGTGCACCATTTCTTGAAGGTGCAATCCCTAAACGGAAAACTGTATTGTCCAAACGTGTTTCACACATTTGCAACAAGTTTTCTCCGGTAATTCCTTTCATGCGTTGTGCATGGTCGAACATGTTAGAGAATTGTTTCTCCAAAATACCGTACGTGTATTTTGCTTTTTGTTTTTCAGCTAATTGAATAGCGTACTCAGACTGTTTTCCACCACGACGTTTGTTAGGACCATGTTGTCCAGGTCCGTAGCTTCTTTTGTCCAACGCTTTGTCTGGGCCAAAGATAGGTTCTCTGAAACGACGCGCGATTTTTGATTTTGGGCCAATATATCTTGCCATTTTACTTACTTATTTGGAGCGGTCATGAATTAAGGCTTGTCCTTCGACGACCGTTACTCTCCTGATTAAAATTTACTAAACTCTTCTTCTTTTTGGAGGACGACATCCGTTGTGCGGAAGTGGAGTAACATCAACTATTTCAGTTACTTCAATTCCAGAGTTGTGCAATGAACGGATTGCAGATTCACGACCTGCACCTGGTCCTTTGACATAAACTTTCACTCGACGTAATCCGAAGTCATGTGCTTCTTTCGCGCAATCCTCAGCAGCAACTTGTGCAGCATATGGAGTGTTCTTTTTAGAACCGCGGAAGCCTTTTTTACCAGCGCTAGACCAAGATATAACTTGTCCTGCGTTGTTAGTCAAAGAAATAATCACGTTGTTGAAGGTAGCTTGAATATGCGCTTCACCCGTCGCGTCTACTTTGACGTTCTTCTTCTTTTTTTGATTCGCTTTTGCCATTATTACTATTTATTATTTAGTTGCTTTTTTCTTGTTCGCAACTGTTTTTCTTCTACCTTTTCTTGTACGAGAGTTGTTTTTGGTTCTTTGCCCTCTTAATGGAAGACTCGCTCTATGACGAATACCTCTGTTACAACCGATATCCATCAATCGTTTGATGTTCGTTTGAACTTCTGAGCGCAAAGCACCCTCCGTTTTGAACTCATTGATTGTGTTACGGATTGCTGACAATTGGTCATCATTCCAATCTTGAACTTTGATATTCTCATCGATATCATTCGCGTTCAAAATTTTCTTAGCGCGGCTGCGACCTATTCCGAAGACATAAGTCAACCCAATCACACCTCTTTTATTTTTTGGTAAATCTATTCCTGCAATACGTGCCATATCTTATACTGTTACCCTTGACGTTGTTTTAATTTCGGGTTTTTTTTGTTGATCACATAAACCCTTCCTTTTCTCTTTACGATCTTACAATCTACTGATCGTTTTTTAACTGAAGCTCTTACTTTCATTTTCTTACTTTTTTAGGTTACCCCTATTTGTATCTGAAGGAGATTCTCCCTTTTGTTAAATCATAAGGCGACATTTCCACCTTAACACGGTCGCCCGGTAAGATTTTAATGTAGAACATTCTCATTTTACCTGAGATATGCGCCGTTATAACGTGTCCATTTTCTAACTCTACTCGAAACATTGCGTTTGAGAGTGCCTCTATGATCACGCCATCTTGTTCTATTGATGCTTGTTTTGCCATGTCTTAAAATCCTGAAAGTTCGCCTTGAGTTCTTCTTCCTCGAATACGTGTTCCTTCCATCAAACCGTCCATGTGACGATTTAAAAGGTACGATTCGATTTGCTGAAGTGTATCAAGTACCACCCCAACCATAATCAATAGCGATGTTCCTCCAAAGAACATTGCAAAAGCATCATTCACACCCGCTAATTTTGCGATAGCTGGAATCACTGCAATTAAGGCCAAGAATAAAGATCCTGGGAAAGTAATGCGTGAAACCAATGAATCGATGTACTCAGCCGTTTCTTCTCCTGGTTTAATACCTGGAATGAATCCACCGCTTTTCTTCAAGTCATCCGCAATTTTGCGAGGGTTAATCATAATTGCTGTATAGAAATACGTAAACACGATAATCAATACGGCTAACAATACGTTGTAGCTTATTCCGTAAACATCACCTAAAGTACGCTGTAGAAACCCACCTTCTCCACCTGCAAACATCATCACCGGTATGGTCATAATAGCTTGAGCAAAGATGATTGGCATTACACCACTTGCATTTACTTTAATTGGCAAATAATTACGTGCTCCTTGATCGTCAACTGCACGATTACCAACTACACGTTTTGCTGTATTCAATGGTATTTTCCTGACTCCTTGTACAATTAAAACGGTTGCGAGTACCACTACCATGAAGGCAACGATTTCCAAAACAATTTTAATTAAGTTACCAGCTTCCCAAGCAAAACCGAATTCTGCTGTGAAGGCTCCTGGCAAGCGAGATAAGATACCGACAGTAATTAATAACGAAATACCGTTACCTATACCATTGTCTGTAATTCTTTCTCCTAACCAAACAGCGAACATTGCGCCAGCTACTAATACAATTATTGTTTGTGCCCACCAGAAGGTAGATGCATCCACAGGCATTGCCCCTTTACTTTGCACATAAAGAGCAAGGTAACCAGGTGCTTGTAATGCACAAATAATAATGGTTAGTATACGCGTATAGTTGTTGATACGTTTTCTACCAGACTCACCCTCACTTTGCATTTTCTGAACAGCAGGTACTGCCATTCCTAATAACTGCATAATGATAGATGCACTAATGTATGGCATAATTCCAAGTGCCATAATTGAGGCGTTAGAAAATCCACCACCTGAGAAAAGGGAAAGCAACGTTTCTAACGTATTTTGCCCTCCAGCTGCCTGTGCTCTTTCGAGAGCAGCATAGTCCACACCGGGTAGGATTATAAACGACCCAACTCTATACACAAGGATAAGAGCTAAGGTAAAGAGAATTCTTTTCCTTAGTTCTTCAACCTTCCATATGTTCTTAATATTCTGTATTAAACGCTTCATTTGTTAAAAATGTTGGCAAAGATAATTAGATTTCCGAACAATTACCACCTTGAGCCTCAATAGTTGACTTTGCAGTCTCTGAGAACTTGTGAGCAGTTACACTGATCTTACCTTTTAATTCACCTCTTCCAAGGATTTTAACCAATTCATTGTTTCCTATTAAACCATTGGCTTTCAATACCTCAGGGTTTATTTCAGTAACATTTTTCTTGTCAATTAAGTTTTGAATAATGTCCAAGTTAATGGCTTTATATTCAACTCTATTGATATTTTTGAAACCAAACTTAGGAACTCGTCGTTGTAAAGGCATTTGCCCTCCTTCAAATCCGATTTTTTTACTGTAACCAGATCTTGACTTTGCTCCTTTGTGACCTCGAGTGGAAGTACCACCACGACCTGAACCTTGTCCACGTCCGATTCTTTTTCCACTTTTAACGGACCCCTTTGCAGGAGTTAAATTATGTAAATTCATCTTACAATGCGATTTAGAAATGTTCTACTCGACAACAACAATTAAGTGTTGTATTTTCTTTACCATACCAAGGATTTGAGGAGTTGCTTCTTTTTCAACAACATGATTTAACCTCTTAAATCCTAACGCTTTTAACGTAGCTTTTTGATCAGCAGGACGATTAATAGCGCTTTTCACTTGCTTTATTTTTATTATAGCCATGATTTTTCTATTAACCGTTAAATACTTGATTAAGGGTAATCCCTCTTTGCTTAGCTACTGCCACTGCGTCACGCATTTGCGCTAAAGCTACTATGGTTGCTTTTACCACGTTGTGTGGGTTAGACGAACCTTGTGACTTTGCCAATACGTTGTGTATCCCAACACTTTCCAATACTGCACGCATCGCACCACCTGCGATAACACCAGTACCTTCAGAAGCTGGTTTCAAGAGAACCTCGGCACCGCCGAATTTACCTTTTTGAGAATGAGGAACAGTTCCACGAAGAATAGGAACACGAATCAAATTTTTCTTTGCGTCGTCGATTCCTTTTGTAATCGCTTCAGTTACCTCTTTTGCTTTTCCTAAACCGTGGCCAACGATTCCGTTTTCATCACCTACCACTACGATAGCTGAGAAAGAGAAAGTACGTCCACCTTTTGTAACTTTCGTTACACGGTTTACAGACACCAATTTGTCTTTAAGCTCTATATCAGCAGATTTTACTCTGTTTACTGTTTTTGCTGCCATCTATTAAAATTTTAATCCGCCTTCTCTTGCTGAGTCAGCTAATGATTTAACTCTTCCGTGGTATAAATACCCGTTACGATCAAACACAACGGACTCTACACCTGCTTTCAATGCCTTTACAGCCAACTCTTTTCCTACAACTGCAGCTTGGTCTACTTTAGAGACGCTATCAGCAGCTTTGTTTTTGTAAGATGAAGCTGAGGCCAATGTTACACCTTTCGTATCATCAATGATTTGTGCATAGATTTGCTTATTTGATCTATACACCGAAAGACGAGGCACTTTTGAAGTTCCGGAAATTTTCTTGCGGATTCTTCTTTTAATTTTTGCTCTTCTATTTAACTTGCTAAATGCCATTTTTCCTAGAAATTAATTATTTTTTACCTGCAGACTTACCAGCCTTTCTTCTAATATCTTCGCCTACAAAACGGATACCTTTACCTTTATATGGTTCTGGTTTACGAAGGGAACGAATTTTGGCAGCAGCTTGACCCAAAAGTTGTTTGTCGTGTGACTCTAGGGTCACTACCGGCGCTTTACCTTTTTGAGTATCTGCAGATACCTTAATTTCTTTCGGGAATTCCATTACAATGGCGTGCGAATATCCTAGAGATAACTCTAAAACTTGCCCGGTTGCCGTAGCACGGTAACCTACACCAATGACTTCTAATTCCTTCTTGTACCCTTCTGAAACGCCAACGATCATATTTTGGATCAAAGAACGGTAAAGACCGTGCTTTGCTCTATGAGCGGGGGCATCTGATTCGCGGCTGAAAGTGATTGTTCCGTCTTCAATAGATAAGGTAACACAAGAATCCATTTCTTGAGTTAATTCACCTTTTGAACCTTTAACAGAAACGATGTTTCCGTTCACTTTAACATCTACACCACTCGGGATGTTTACTGGGGATTTTCCTATCCTTGACATTCTATTGTTTGTTAAAGATTAATATACGTAGCAAAGCACTTCGCCACCTACGTTTTCTTTTCTTGCTTGTTTGTCAGTAATAACACCATGAGAAGTAGAAACGATAGCGATACCCAAACCATTCAATACACGAGGCATTTCTGTTGAGCTGCTATACTTTCTTAAACCTGGGCGAGAAGCTCTTTGCAATTTAGTAATTGCAGGAACTTTCGTTGAAGGATTATACTTCAAAGCGATGGTGATTACACCTTGTTTATCATCATCTTCGAACTTAAAGTTCAAGATGAAACCTTGATCGAACAAAATTTGCGTCATTGCTTTTTTTGTATTCGACGCTGGGATTTGAACGATTTTTAACCCTGCAGAACTTGCGTTACGGATGCGGGTTAAAAAATCTGCGATTGGATCTGTTGTCATTATTTCTTCGTATTGAACTTTAAATTACCAACTAGCTTTTTTCACACCTGGGATTTTTCCCATCAAAGCCATCTCTCTAAAGGTTACCCTAGACAGACCGAATTGACGCATATATCCACGAGGACGACCAGTTAAACCACAACGGTTGTGTACGCGAACT
>JAHKAT010000152.1 GCA_018825925.1 Bacteroidota bacterium
ATTGGAATACGATGATGTAATGAGCGCGCAGCGTAAAGCAATTTACAAAAAGCGTAAAAACGCATTGTTTGGTGAAAGATTGGATTTAGATACAGATAACTTATTCTTTGATGTAGCTGACTCTATTGTTCATAGTTATGGTTCAACAGAATCCTTCAAGGAGTTCGAACAAGAATTATTGCGTGTTTTAGGGATAGAAGCTCCTCTTTCAGAAGAAAAATATAAAACTCTTCCAAAAACAGATATTAGTGAACTGGTTTACAATGCTATACGCAAGCATTACGACCATAAAAATGCTCGGATTTCAGAAAAAGCACTTCCTCAAATTCAACATGTTTATCAAAACATGAAGGACAAATACAAAAATATAGCCTTTGAATTAACGGATGGTCGTAAAGAAATGAATATGATCGTTAACCTGGAAGAAGCTTTTAAAACAGAAGGAAAAGCAATCGGTCAAGCTCTCGAAAGAAACATCTCATTGAGTTTAATTGACAATGAATGGAAAGAGCATTTGAGAGAAATGGATGATTTACGTTCTGCTGTGCACAACGCACAATACGAGCAAAAAGATCCTTTATTGATCTATAAATTGGAATCTTTCGAGTTATTTAAAAATATGCTTTCTCGTTTAAATTTAGAAACTGTTGAGGCTTTGTTGAAAATGGATATTCCTCAAGAAAATCAAATTGAAACAACGAATCAGGAAGAAATTAGACAAAATAATTATTCAAAAGCCCAAATCCAAAACAATTCATCATCCACTCCAACACCAAAATTTGCTGGTAGCGAGGGATATGCTGAAGCGATTAGAAATTCTAATCAACAAGTAATGGAGAAACAGCAACCTGTTGTGGCCGATGAGAAAATTGGAAGAAATGATGCTTGTCCTTGCGGAAGTGGCAAGAAATACAAACAGTGTCACGGAAAATAAATTTAAAGCCTCTATATGAGGCTTTTTTTTGATAAAAGATGAGTATAAAAACGATTTCTATAATAGGTTCTGGGAACATAGCCACGCATCTATCTAAAATTTTGGTAGATGATTGTAAAATTGTTTCTGTGCACAGTCGTAACTTTGAAACGGGGCGACTTTTAGCTGAAGAACACTTTTGTTTTTTTGCGGAGAGTATTCAAGACCTCTTACCTAGTGATTTGTTTTTAGTGTGTATTAATGATGACGAAATTGCTCAAATAATTAATCAAATACCTCCCCATCAAAAGGTTGCTTACACTTCTGGATCTGTTCAAATTAGTGATATTCCAAGGAAAGAAAACCTAGGTGTTTTTTACCCCTTGCAAACTTTTTCGAAAGACGTAGAGGTCGATTTTTACAATGTTCCTGTTTTGATTGAAGCAAGTGATGAATATTTTGCTCAAGACCTTTTTGATTTGGCATGGAAACATTCTCGAAAAGTAATCTTTGCCAATTCTTCTGATCGTAAAAAACTTCATTTGGCGGCTGTAATGGTCAATAATTTTGTGAATCACATCCACTGTTTGGCCGAAGAATTTTTAATTAAAAATAAAATTGAATTTCATTATCTACACGCGTTAATCGAAGAAACGGCCAGAAAATCAATTGCTCAATCGCCTCAATTATCCCAAACTGGTCCAGCTAAAAGAGATGATAAATCTACTCTGCTGAAACACTTGGATATGCTAGATGATAATGAAAAAAAAATATACCAAGATTTAACCAACAGTATTTTAAAGAAATACAAACATGGAGAGCTATAAAATTAAGTTAAAAGATATCGACACTTTCGTTTTTGATTTTGACGGTGTATTGACCGATGGAATGGTTTTGTTGATGGAAAATGAATTTGTTCGCAACCTCAATTCGAAGGACTCTTATGCTATCCAACATGCCTCAAAAATGGGTTATAAGCTGTTTGTTATTACAGGTGGAAGTTCGGAAACTGCTCGAACTCGACTGATTTCTTTAGGAATGCAAGAGGTAATTTTGAATGCTGAGAACAAATTGAAACATTTTGAAGTTTTAGCTCAAAAACACAACTTGAAATTTGAAAACACTTTATACATGGGGGATGACATTCCTGATATTCCTTTGTTAGAAAAAGTACGTATTTCTGCCTGTCCGCAGGATGCTGTTCCAGAAGTTAGAGGAAAATCACATTATATATCCCACAACTTAGGAGGAAAAGGTGCTGTTCGAGATGTAATCGAACAAGTTTTAAAAGTTCAAGGAAAGTGGTTAACTCCTGAAAGTTATGAATGGTAAATTCTATTTTTGAATAAGGATCTTTTTACTGGTGGACTTACCATCTATAGTAATTCGCAAGAAATATAAACCATTCTCAAATCCGTCTAGTTTTAAAGTTGATTGATTCGATTGAATCTCGCCATATCTCATTGTTTTGCCGTAAGCGTCAATTATTTCATAGCTAAATTGCTTTGAGGAATCAAACTTTATAGTAAGCATTTCGGTTACAGGATTGGGGAAAACTGTCCAAGAAGCAGTCTCTTGTTCACCTAAGCCAACGATCGTATATAATGAAGGATTTTGCATATCCGGATATCCGCCATTCGCTTCCGTCTTCAAAACATATAAACCACCAGCGCCAGTTCCATAAGTGGTGGTAAACCCTGTTGCAACGAAGCCTCCATCTGATGTTGGAAAAATCCCCCCATGTTCGTCTTTCCGAATAACATTTACACCCACGGCGCTAAAATCAAATCCTAAGTTGGCATTGAAACGATAATATACAACGTCGGTCCCAATTGGTTCGGCATACTGATCTGAAGAATGTGCTGTAAAAAAGTACTGGTTATTACCGACATAACAAGCATCCACAAAGTATCTTTCACCTATGTCAAAACCGATGTATTTATCTATTAAATTCCCGTTGAAATCAAGGCGAATTGCAAATTCATGTAACAAAGAGTCTGCTGCAGAACGATAAGCCCCTACTGCGTATAATCCGTTTGGAGTAGAAATGGTTTTATTAATTTTATAATCCGTTGAATGGCCAAAATTATAGTTCCAGAGTGTATCTCCAAATAAATTTTTCATCAGAATAAATCCTCTAAATAAATTGGAATCCAAATCTTTTTTAAAACCAGAATAGACCAAAGCACTGTCTCCTATTAAAGAAACACTTTTGATTTCATCTTCCTCGAGTAGATTTGATTGAAAACTTTGCAAATTAGTGCCATTGGTATCGATATGAACACAATAACCATCTTTCAATCCATCCGGAGTATTCTCCGTATTTCCACATAGTAGAATCGTTGAATCAGGAAGCACAACTGCGTCGGTCAAGAAGTCCCAATTAAGAGTACCCATTTGATTTGAAGAAAATAAAACCCCATCAAGAGTCGATTTCACCATTTGGAAATTAAAATCTCCAGATAGATTCGTATTTGAGCTTCCAAAAAAATAAAGTGTATTCCCAATATTCAATACTTTTTTGCCCAACTCTATTTCACTACCTCCAAAGTCTTTGGACCAAATTATTCCGCCGCTGGAACTCAATCTTCCGACATACATTTGATTTTCAGCATTGTTAAAACTATTGGTTGTTCCCACCACAGCAAAAGTACCATCCGATAATTCCATAACGTCCTCCCCCCTTTCTAAACCATGAAAAGAATAGATAGAAAAGAATTTGGACTGAGCGTTCACCTGAAATCCAAGCAATAAAACGAATAAAATCAGTGTGCCTTTTACCATCGATATGAAATTCTTAAATAAACACTTTGCCCTCTAGCTTTCTTTGATATCATTCCGTAAAAGTCTTCCGTTCCAAGCCCAACATATGTTCTTTTGAATTTCAACTGGCTATATAATCCAGCCCTGAAAGTTGAAAAACCGCCATACGAACCTTGAAAGCCAAAACGAATGTTTTTAGAAGCTTGGTACTGACCGCCAATAAAAATGAGAGGATTATACGTCAGTGTTGTGTACAAACGGACACCAAAATAAGATTGCCATTTTTGATCTGTATTTTCTTGTATTAACTTTCCAACTTGAATAAAACCTGGTAATAGACGAATAGCCGAACTGGTAGTAACTTTTAAGCCTAAACTATCTTGGTAATCATTGTTGGTAGAATCTGAAGGAGATTTAAAAACATCTTGAAATTGAAATCCGCCAAACTCGACGTCAGTATCAAATGAATAATTCGTTACCTGATTCAAAACCATTACACCGATATTTTGCATTGAAAACTGGAAATATGTAGACTTTCCATTAAACCAAGAAACAGGTAGTCGATAATCTAAATCGAAGCCCATACCCCATCCTTTACTAAAATTTGAACTTTTGGCGGTTCTGTAATTCCCAATCATTTCTAATTGTAATGAATTATTCGTGGTGTCTGAAATTAAATTCCCTTTCACTATGTTCAAGTCTTGATAAGAAGAAACATTATATCCATTGAGCACAAGAGACGTTTTAGATTTTTTATCGATTAAACCAATTCCAAATTTTTCAATTCCTATTCCTTTTGCATCCATTCCTGAAAAACTGGCTGTGTCACCTTTATACATTGAATTTCCATAAAAGAGCAGACCAAAAGCATCCTTCGAATAATTAGAAGATAAATAGGAATAGGATCCAGCTCTTACCACATACCCAATTTTCGGATTCTTAAAAACGTTTGAAACGTAGTTATGATAGTCAACAACTCCTCCGAGTTCAAACCCAATATTATTAATGCCCTTGTGTTTGTTAAAGGAGCGTGCTTTTATTTTATCTGTCAATTCACCACCTAAAAAATAAAGCTGTGTCATTTGTCGTTCCACAGAAGTACTGCTGAAATCAAAAAGACCTGAAACAGATACTGAATAACAAAATTGGTTGGTATCCATATCTTGAGGCAACATATTTTGAGCTCGCAAGGAAAAGGCAGAGCACAGCGATAGACCGATAAATAAATTACTTAATTTCATTTTTATAAATTCCATTAATCACACCTTTGATTTTTATTTTTTGTTGGTTATTAAATATCATTGGTACATTTTGATTCCCATTTTCATTGGGAGTATTTAACTTCACCTTAATCACCACTTTTTCAGCATTCATCAAAGCTTTAACTTCTTGAGCATTAAACGATATTTTTGAATTAATACTAGATTCTTTCACCCCTGAAAGGTTATTATTCCCTGTATTAGCTGATGGAATTTTTAAAGATTTTATTTTTTCAATCAATACATCATTTTTATCATCCAGAAAGTAAAAAGACATCGTGCCATCCAATAAAAAGGAATTCGATCCCGTAAATAGAAAATCTAAATTCTCTATTTTTTCCATTCTTTCTTTGATATCACCAAAATTTAGAGCTACCGTATCACCTACGACTAATTCATCAATACCGATATTTAAAGGCATTTTAAAATTGGCATTAATCGTGAATATTTCATTTCCAAAGGCTTCGTCGAAACTCCCAGAAATATTACCATATGGATTTAATTCATAGGTATAAATAACTTTTAAATCCGAAATAAGGTTTTCGAGAAACTGTTCAAGATTACTGTTTTGACTATTAAAATCATAGTTTAATTTCGAAGGAGTATAATTCCCATAGGAACCTACCGCCGTGTTTATATTTCTATTGACGTTTAGGTTTGAATTTTGAAGTTGCACGATATTGCCATTCTTATTTTTTCCTTCAATGCTATGTACATTTATTTTTCCAATCACTTTTGCGGAGTTCTTTAACTCCAAATTCAACTCAGCATTTGAAAAATCGAGCATTCCAGATTCAACTTTTTTAAACAAATCAACTTTCAACTCAAGTGTATCTTTTAATTTCTGTTGACCAAAATACCCTTGCGCATAGTCTAAAACCATTTCTTTGAAAGAAGATGTTACTCTTGTTACATGCTGCGATGTTGCCTGAACGGTTGGGCCAGCGGGGTCAGAAGTTACCTCTACCATTGACTGTATTGTGTTGACTTTATTTCCAGATGTACCTTTTAATGAAATATCAGCTTGATTAATTGCAAATGTAAAATCAGAAATGGAAGGGTTGGACAAACTTCCTGGAGGAGCAGTAGCTAAAGCAACAAAATTTACTCCGTTAATCTTAACATCGGGAAGTGTCAATTTAAAAATAACCTTTGTTTCAAAAGGGTTTTCTAAACGAACATGAAATTTTCCAGTTTGTATTTTCACCCTCTCCAATTCCACTTCACCCATCATCAATTCATCCTCTTCTACTTGATTAATAAAAGTAAATCCAGGTGGAATGTTTACAGTGAAATTAGACTTGAACTCCGAAAAGGTTGATGTATCGGGAATTCCTACAAAACTGTTCAAACCGAGCTTATAGAGTTCCCGATTAATTTCTAAACTATAATTTCCGAAAGCATCTTGTGTGAAAATTGAATCGCGAATTAAATCTTCAATTCCCAATTCATCCGTGATTATTGGTACTGAGTAATCTGATTTCCATTGAAATGGTTCTTTCTTACAAGCAACAAAAATCAGAAAAAACAAGAGTACCGATAGTTTCCACATACACCTCAGACGATTAATAAATTCATTAGGTTGATTAAGCCTTTTCTAAAATGGTAGAATAACCTTGTCCTACACCAATACACATACTTACCAATGCATATTTTTTATTTGAGCGGTTCAGTTCTCGAGCAGCAGCCAAGAGTATACGCGCACCAGTCATACCTAGTGGGTGCCCCAAAGAAATTGCTCCTCCATTAGGATTAATTCTTTCATCACGATCATCTAAACCTAGTTTTCTTGTACAGGCTAAAACTTGCGCCGCAAATGCTTCATTGAACTCTAATACATCCATTTGATCTAAGGTCAAACCGTGTCTTTTGAGAAGTTTTTCACTAGCAAACACTGGGCCTATACCCATAATACGTGGTTCAACCCCAGCAATAGCACCACCGACAATCCTTGCTAATGGTTTTGAGTTGCTACTTTTCACAAATTCTTCAGAACCGATCAACAAAGCACAAGCTCCGTCATTTAAACCAGATGCATTACCGGCGGTTACAGTGCCGTCTTTTTTAAATGCTGGTCGCAATCCGCTTAAGGAATCCATTGTTGTAGTCGGTCTAGCAAACTCATCTTGGCTAAAGATCAAGTCTTCTTTTTTCCTTTGCGGAATTCCCACGGGTAATATTTCTTCTGCCAAAATGCCATTTTCCTGAGCAATTTTCGTTTTTTCTTGCGACCATGTTGAAAATCGATCTTGAGCATCTCTGTCTATATTGTACATTTCTGCAAGATTTTCGGCAGTCGTCCCCATGGCATCAACTCCATAAATTGCTTCTAATTCAGGGTTTATAAACCTCCAACCAAAAGAAGAATCAAACATTTGCGCATCTCTTCCAAAAGGAGTCGATGTTTTTGAAATCACCCACGGTCCACGAGTCATATTCTCCACTCCTCCAGCAATATAAGCTTCACCAGCACCATCTTTGA
>JAHKAT010000153.1 GCA_018825925.1 Bacteroidota bacterium
CATAGTAGAGGGAAATAAACTTTTTATAAAAGGTGATTATTATTACGCGCTCGAATTTTTTGAAAAAGCTTATGAATTAGATAGTAACTCAGTGGAGTTATTATGGCAAATGGCCGAAACATATCGCGCCTATAAAGATTATCGCAAAGCAGAAGAATTTTATGACAAAACCTTTAAGCGTGAAGAGGGACTTCTGTATGAAACGAGTATACTGCAATTAGCTTTGATGCAAAAAATGAATGGGAAGTATGACCTAGCTCTTGAAACATTTAAATCTGCAAAGAAAAAATATGCTCGATCTAAAAAGGACTACCCCTACTTAAAATCAAAAAAGGAAATTGAGTCCTGTTTGTTTGCAATGAATTTAGATTCAACGAAAGGAGTTTCGATCCGCCACCTTCCCGAAAACATCAATAGCAAGAATTCTGAATTTGGCCATACCTTCACTCCTGATAACTATTTGATTTTTTCATCTTTAAAGGGTGATAGCATCAATGAAAAGGAAGAGGTCTACGGAAAAGACTATCGCACCAAATTGTATAAAGCTAATTTTAATGATAGCACCCAAAGTGCGGAATTAATTACCGATTTGGTGTTTCGGGAAATGAATACAGGCAATGGTAGTTTTTCTGCAAGTGGCAAGCGCTTTTATTTTAGTTTATGTACTGAAAACCAAGAAAATTATCGTTGTAAAATAATGGTTTCCACCTACAATGAAGGGCAATGGTCGGAGGTGGATTCACTTGGTGAAATCATTAATCATCCAGGCTCTAATGCAAGTATGCCAATGATACAAACCATCAATGGAGAGGAATTTCTATTTTTTTCTTCAGACAAAGAGGGTGGTGAAGGCGGTATGGATATTTATTACTGTACGGTCAAAAACGGCAATCAATTTTCAACACCGAAAAACATCAAATCAATTAATTCAATCGAAAATGAATTGAATCCTCATTTTGACTTGAATGAAAAGCGTCTGTATTTCTCATCAAATTGGCATGATGGATTAGGTGGATACGATGTTTTTTACTCCACCTTCGAAGAGAATCAATTTTCATCGCCTACTAATGCTGGCAAACCGATTAATAGTTCCGCAAATGATTTGTACTACTTTAAAAATAAAAACAAAGCTTATGTGACTTCTAATCGAGTTGGTGTTAATTACAGTAAGAACCCAACTTGCTGTAGTGATATTTTTGAATTGACACAAATTGAACCTCCTACTATCATAGATACCACCATTGTTGTTTTGGAAACACTTGAAGAATTAAACAAAAGGTTGCCGGTAACACTTTACTTTCATAACGACGAACCAAACCCTAGAAGTTTTGATACCACCACAAGAATCAATTATCTAAACTCTTACAACGATTACCGAGCGATGTTGGGCAAGTATCAGGATGAATATTCAAAAGATTTAAAAAGACAAGATGCGGCCGACGCGCGTGAGGATATTGAAAGTTTTTTTATTGAATTTGTCGACCAAGGTGTAAAAGATCTTAGTTTATTTAGAGATTTATTACTCGAAGAATTAAAAAAAGGTCGCAAAATAAAAGTCACTATTAAAGGATTTGCTTCTCCTTTAGCAAAATCGGACTATAATATAAATTTAACCAAGCGTAGAATTTCTTCTTTACAGAATTACCTTTTATCCTACCAAGATAGCGTCTTTGCTCCCTACTTTTTTGGCAACTCCCTTGAAGGAGGTCAATTAATGTTTGAAGAAGTTCCATTTGGTGAAGATAAATCAGACCAACTAGTTTCAGATAATTTGAATGATAAAAAGAATTCTGTCTACTCTCGAGCCGCTGCGCTAGAAAGAAAAATAGAAATTCAAAGTGTTTCTTTCTTCAAAACTGAAATGAATAAAACTACATATCTACCAACTTTTGATACAACTATTGTGGATTTAGGAAGGATCTCTAATACGCAAAAGGTAGTTGCAAAGTACTCATTAACAAATATATCGGATACTGTTTTAGAGATAGAAAACATACGAGTACCCTGTAATTGTAGTGAAGGAAAAATAACCAATTCTATAGTTCAACCAGGAGAAAAAACTCAAATTGAATTCATTTTTGATCCAAAGGAATATGAAGGTCCAGTGGTCAAATCAATCTATGTTAAAATAAAAAATATTGACGAAGAAATACGATTAATTCTATTGACTCAAGTCATACCTGAATAATCAGTTTTAACTGTTAATTTTGTACAAAACTAGAATATGTCTGAATCGGTAAAACCCATACCACGCGAACGTTTAAAATTTATTGACATGGCTCGTTCTATAGCCATTTTATTGATGTTGGAGGGCCATTTCATTGGATTAAGTTTACACGAGTCTTTCAAAGACGACAACAACCCTATTTATTTTTCATGGAACTTCGTAAGAGGATTCACGGCGCCTATGTTTTTTACAGTAACGGGAGTGGTTTTTGTTTATTTATTAACCAATAATCCTGATGCTAAATTTTTTAATAATCGTAGGGTTTCAAAAGGATTCCGAAGATCATTGGAATTATTAATGTGGGGCTATTTACTTCAAGTGAATTTAAAACATATTTGGACTTATCTCACTGGAGAAGTAAGTGAGTGGGTTTATGCATTTCACGTTCTACAAGCTATTGGCGTGGGAATTGCCATGCTCTTATTAATTTTTGGACTCTATAAATTAATTGGTAAAGGCGCCCTTTTTCTGTACTATTTCTTGGCCGCTACCTTGCTTTTCAGTTTCTATCCCTATTTTAAAAGTTTACCAGAAGGCGTGTATGTGCTTAATGGCTGGCCACAAATCATTCAAAACATGATTAAAGGCCCAAATAGTGTATTTCCTATTATTCCTTGGGTTGCTTTTACTCTTTACGGAGGAATGGTTGGAGCTTTATTGAATCGTTTTCACGAACATGTTCGAAAAGTTTGGTTTCCTTTATGTTTTATAGGTTTGGGGTTAATTTTAAATCTTTTTGGTTTTGCAATTTTTAAATTCATTGACGAATTATCCAAAACCATGCACTTTTCCGAAAATCTTGACTTTGTCTTTAATGCATGGCTATACGGCCGTTTAGGGCAAGTATTAATTGTAATCGGGGTGTTGATGTTTATTGAAAAATACTTTCACATCAAAGATTCTTTATTCATTAAAATTGGTCAAAACACATTATCTATATACATCGTGCACGTTATGATCTTGTACAGTGGTGTTTTTGGAATAGGACTTAATCATTACATCAAGAACATTTTTACTCCATGGCAAGCTGTGTTTGCTGCTGCTTCTTTTATAACCTTCTTTGTGTTTTTCACCAAATATTTAGAGCAGCTTGAAGCAGTGTATAAAAAGTTATGGGATATCATTCTTTGGCCTTTTAAAACTATTTGGGCAAAGATTCGAGCCTAGCTAATTTAGAAATATTGTTTTCTGGTATGGACGCAAAAGCTTTGACAACTTAGATTTTTTTAATCGGCGTGTTTCCCTTTTTCGGTTTTGCTACGGGTTTTTTAATAGGCTTGGGTATTTCTTTGAATTCTACATTTCTTATATAGTTTCTAACACCGCATGTATCCGTTACCTGACAAGTAATTACATATTTACCCGCCTTTTTATAGGTATGGTTCGGTGATAATTCAAGTGAACTTTTTCCATCACCAAAGTGCCATTCTACCGCCGTTGCTTCAGGGAAATTTGAAAAACCTTCAATAAAAAACTTTCCTTCAACTGTTCTTACTGCATTAATCCGCATCGTGTTTTTGGATAAATGAAAAGAATCATAATTTTTTAAAACATACTCAGCTGCCGTTTTTTGTATGTTTTCACCAAATTTCGAACTAATCGTTGAGGTAAATGCACCCACTGCGCTTTCCTTAAAGATGGCAGAGTAAAAAGTACATGCAGACGTGTACGAACCATTTTTACTTGGGTGTGCTAAATCAGCGTCATACATTTCAATTTCTGGATATTTTTTTCGTACTTCCATCCAAACCCTACCTACTGGAATAACAGGAAGGTTGAATTTCTTTCCTAAATACTCATATCCACTTGCAATAGCATTTGACATCTTCTCGTAGCTATCAATTTCAGGTCGCTCGATAAATCCCATTTTATATCCCCAAGTCATGTGAAACATTACATTGCTACAAGGGTTGTTCAGGTAAATACTGTCTAAAATTTGTTGAATATATGGAACAGAGGCCGAATCAATATGCGTTGAATCGTACGACATTTCTCTTGAATACCCCTGAATAACAACAAAATCCCACTTTTTATGCTTGATGGTTTCAAACAAATCTAAACGTGTGGTGTGTACATTAAAGGACGCTCCACTTTGAGTATTCATTTCCACATGTACCTTTTTTCCTTTAGCTTTCGCTATTTTCTCAAAGATAAACGGCATGCCGTTCATGTGTGTATATGAATTACCCACAAACAGGATGTTTAAGGGTGTTGGTTCAATTATTTGAGCATCCACATAAGGACTACTACAAAAAAGCGCTGTTATAAGCTTAAAAACATTTCTCATCAACAAAGACTTCATGGGCACAAAACTATACACTACAGGACTATTTTCTTAGATTGTCAGCAATTTGCAATAACTCTTCGTTCGTCAATTTTAATTTTTCCTGTTTGAAGTCCATATCACTGACTTCGTTTATAGGAATTAGGTGAACATGTGCGTGAGGAACCTCTAAACCGACCACAGCCATTCCTACTTTTTTACAAGGGAATTTATCCTGAATTGTTTTTGCCACTGATTTTGCGAAAATCATCAGTTCTCCCATTTCGGTATCTGTCAAATCAAAAATATTATCCTCTTCTCGTTTGGGTATCACTAAAACATGACCACGTCGCAAGGGAAAAACATCCAAAAAAGCCAAGAATTGATCGTTTTCTGCAACAATATGTGCAGGTATTTCGCGATTTACAATTTTGGTAAACAAACTGCTCATCCGCGTGTTATTGACATTACTTCAAATTTGATTATGCCATTTGGGGTTTGCACATCGGCGATATCACCAACTTCTTTACCCAACAAACCTTTACCAATTGGCGAATCGATCGAGATTTTTTTCAACTTTAAATCAGCTTCATTTTCAGCAACAAGTGTATATTCCATTTCCATTTTATTGGCAATGTTTTTAATTTTCACTGTTGAAAGAATGAATACTTTAGAAGTATCTATATTGGTTTCATCTACTAAACGTGCATTCGCAACAATGGCTTCCAATTTTGAAATTTTCATTTCAAGTATACCTTGGGCCTCTTTAGCCGCATCATATTCAGCATTTTCAGATAAATCCCCTTTATCACGAGCCTCTCCAATTTGTTCTGAAATAGATGGTCTTTGAACCGTTTTCATTTCATGAAGTTCATTTTTGATTTTTTTCAATCCCTCTTCTGTAAAATAAGATATTTGAGACATGGTATTTATTTATTAGCTTACTATCTATAACAAAAGCAAGAGAGCCCTATTGGACTCCCTTGCTTAAACAAATATATAAATCTATTCTATTATTTCAAATTAATTGAAATTCCAAATGTGTGGATAATTCCAAATATACCTGCAAAACGAGCTGCATATTCTGCCCCTAATGCATTCTTGTTTTTCCCAGCTAAACCGTCTACTGAAAAACCTAAACTTGGTCCGATCAACGCATTTGAACGATTCTCAGCTGATTGAATGTTTTGCTCGTAAACGTAACCAGCACGAACATTAAACGCTAATTTATCTGTTGTCATTCCATAATCAACACCAACACGGAATTGATCGTAAAAGAATGAATTTGCTGTAAATGCAGCGTTTGCAACAATCTTGTTTTTTTCATCAAGGTTGAAGTCATAAGACCCACCTATAGACAAACAAGATGGCAACTCATTAGCTGAAGTTCTAACATCTGTAGAAACTATTTGACCAGTTGAATTTACTGTTGTTTGTTGAATTAAACCATCACCTTTATAGCGCATCGTTGGACCAACATTCTTTAAAGTTATACCAAACTTCATTTGATCTTGCTCACCTGTTACGTATCGAATACCCGCATCTAAAGCAATACCATTTCCTTTCATGTTTGCTATACTTTCAGAAATAACCTTTAAGTTAATTCCTGCATATATCGAACTAGAAAAAGACTTCGCATAACCAAGATTTACAACATTCAAACGAGGAGAAAAAGTTCCAATTCCACCTTCAGGCAACTCAACCTGTGTGATTAAAATATCTCCGAAATTCATAGATTGCACACTTACTGCAATTACACTTTCTTCAGAAATACGTTGTGCCAAACCTGCAGAATAAAACTGAACTCCAGCACTCCCTAACCAATTGGTAGAGTTAAACTTTAATTGAGTTTTTTCAGCAAAAGCCAAACCTGCAATATTTGTAAACGTTGCTTCTAATCCTCGTGTAGAAGCTACACCAGCATCACCCAAAGCAGAGCTTCTTGCCCATGGATTCACTAATAAATGTGTTCCACTTGCAGACCCCACACGGTCCTCGTTTCCAGCATTAACCCCAAAAGTTAGGGCTAATGCTGCAACGATAATACTATTCTTATTTAACCTATTTGATTTTTTCATTTTCAATTCTGTTAAGCTTTTAGATACCTTGTAAATCGACTTGTCTGATTCCACCGTAGAATTTAACTACTACTTCACCCACATCTGGCACGTTTACATGGATTAAATATACACCTGATGCTACTGGGATACCTTTGAAGTTATTCAAATCCCAATCTAAAGATGTTACTTGACTATCCTTTTTATATGATCTTACTAATTTACCATTTGTAGAGAAAATATTAATCTCACACTTCTCAGGTAAATTGGTGATTTTCACACGGGTATCTAAACGATTTCTCTCATACTCCGAGTAAGCGTAGTATGGATTAGGTACAACATTTATTAATTTAAGAACATCCGCAAGAGTTGACTTATCACCTGTTCGTGTTGCTAAATCTTTCATGTTCCAACTATAAGTTGGTTTACCTCCATTTTCGCCCGAAGCAGAATATTTTTTGTATTCTTTATTTACACGAATTTTAATGGTTGCTTCCGTTGCTAAGTTATCTTGGAACTCAACACCCTTCACGTGACCAATCCATGCAAGAGAAGAATAGAAATTTCTTGCCGCAATTGGATTTGGAGTTCCTCCAGTAAATGATTCCAACAAAGATTTTAACTCATTATTGTTTTCACTAGTTGCTGGGTTGTAATACCCCATGTCATAACTTTGTGAATAACCATTTATTGCTTTCAAATTATGCGTGAACACATAAATTGGTTGCATACCACCCATTACAGGATTAAATGTAGCATCAAACAAACGATCAGAAGGATTCCAGATCATATCCGTTCCACCATCGACACCTAAGAAAGAATTTTCTCCAAATGCCATGTATAAACGAGCTCCAGTTTCAACGTCGATTGCGTAACCAGGGAACCAACCCATTCCAGTACCAGCAATGTTATTTCCGTTTTTGTCTTTACTAGGTGATTTTCTCATTTCACCAGGTTTTGCACCACCTATATTTAAATTGGCATCACGACCTAACTCAATCACTGGACATTGTGTCCATTTTGATTTGTCTGGTGTAATAACAATGTTCACACTTGGTAAGAATGCTAAACCAGCTCCCTCTCTTTGAGCCAAAGGATTAGGTACACCTTCAGGAGCACCAGGATAAGATGGCGAGGATTTATAGTAAGACAAAGGCATGAAATCACACTGATAACCTACAAGTCTGTGAGGTGCAAAACCACCATTTAATACACGTGTCCAGCGTTTTTGTGGATCGATGTCTATTTCGTCCGGATAACATCTTGGATCGTTATAAGTGTTTGTTTGACTATAAGGAGCATCGTCATTATCAAAACTTTGAAGACCTGAACGAATCCAGTTTCTAGCAGAATAACCATCTACATCCGTAATAAATTCCATCCATCTTTTCGACGAATCTCTAAAACTGATGCTTGAAGACAATAAGTCTGTAGTTTCAGCTGCAGCATTACCCGAAATAGCTTCGAAATAATAACTTCTTTGGTTAATCTGTACTGATACACCCCATTGTGGAATAATTTGTTCGTTATTCACATTAATTTGAGTTTCACTCACCACAGAGTCCAATAATTGTCCGCCTTCAGAAGCATAACGCTTAATCACCCATTTCGCAGTATCGGTTGCAAAGTCAAAAGAGGAAGTTTGAAAATCTTTGAATTCACAAACAAAAAAGCCATCAGCTACATTCAAAGGATCAACTACTTTAATATTGATAGGACCTTTACCGAAATCGTATTCTGGTTTTGACATAATACCAGCTGATACAATTGTATTTTCACTGTCAGCCGTTAATTCCAATTCACGACCACCATTTCCATGTCCATCAATTCTTGTAATTCTTGGAGTTGCACCATAGAAAGCTAAAGGATTTGCAGTCGTTCCACCAGCTTCAGCAACCGGAGTATGAGGAATTGCAACTACTGGCAAAATACCTTTTTTATCAAAACCTAAACGAGAAGAAATAAAAGGTGTTTTTTGACCGTCTAATGCTAATGGATCACTTGGATTATACGTTTTAAAGTTGTTGTAGGCATATGCTACAGCAATATAATAATACGTTTTGTGATTCACTAAGGTTCTTGACCCTTGAGCAAATTGATCCTCAGTAATTCTAAATGAATGTTGAATACCTTTATTTGCACCTGCCACTTTTTCTACAGGTATTGAGAAACCTAGTGCTTCGTCAAATTCGAAATTAATCAATCTCGCTATAGGTCGGTTTAAAATTTGCTTACCATTTGCATCTCTTTCATAGTTTTGCAAATCACATTGCGCCACTAAACGAGCTTTGCTTGGATCATTAATGTCAGAAATTGCATTATCAACATTTTTCAATTGGTAAATCATATATCCTTCAAAACGGTAGAAACGATCTACACCTGGATCAACGATATTGATTTTATCTTCTTCTTCATATTTCTCACGGAAATTGTTTGAAGAAGCTGGATTGTCTAACATCAACACCAATTCATTCTCCAATTCTTGAATTCTCAAACGAGGAGCATCAGGAGGAGATAAAATACGGAAACAGTTATCAAACAAGGCTTGTGCTTTTGTATCTGCTCTTTTCAAAGCAATCACAGAAGAAAAGGCATCTCCATCTGTACCTCTAGCATAAACTATACCTACAGTAATGTTATTTACAGCACCTGGTGTTAAAGTAAAAGGTCCAGCACTTTGAACAAATCTTCTATCCCCTGGAGGGTTACCGTTTGTACGCTCATCCCAATCAAAACCAGGGTCAATACCTGCAGTTGACCAGTTCAAAGGATCAGAATCACCTGGGAACAAATAATCTGCTTCAATTGTGGTAACTCCAGCCGACACTGAATTTCCAGCACCACCGTAATACATTTCAGAACCATCTTGCCATTTCCCAGACATATAGTTATAAAACTGTGGAGCACTTGTTGGATCTGTATATGGGAAAGTTGAACCTTGTCCAGTATAATAACTGAAACGTCTCATTCCAAATCGCTCATTATCAATCAAGCCATCAGAATAACCAGTACCAATTCCTCTGTAAACAATACCTTCATCCGCTATTGCATCATTCACACTTGGCGAAACAAACGTTTTAGAAACCGAGTCATATACTGGTCCTACGTTGTCTTTAAAATCCGCATCTTGATATGGTCCTTCAAAGAAATCCACTCCAACTGCAGGTGGATTTTCACCATAACCAATTTGGGAGCCGTTCGTTTCATCAATATTATCACCGTTAAAGGCATACCCTAAACCACGTGATACATCACATCCTACATAATCATCCGCTGCATAACCAACATCGGCATCCATGTATTGAGAGAAATAAGTAGAGAACAATGTTTGTGTACCTCTATTAATTAGCTCATAATTATAGAATGTCATATTATTCACTTCGTCATTCGTAGCAAAAGCAAATGCTTGCGCTCTAATTTCCATCCCAATAGGATCTCCATTTGACTCACCATGTATATTTCCTTTGTCATTGAATATCCACCAGTGTGTTTCATCACCAAACAAAGATATTCTACGGTCTATTCCACACTCTATGTCATCTCTACCTAAGATATCATCATACCAAGGGTGATCACCATTGTTTGGATCATAAACACCATCGCCATCTCTATCGTAAAAAGGAGCTAAGTAATAATCCTGTCCACGTGCAATAGAACCATGCGCCGGCCAGTTATTAATTCTATTTATTTCTTCATTCGTTGGAGCTTGTACTTCTTCACAACCTTCAGTTCCTGGTACGTTTTCGCACTCCCACCATAGATTAAAACGAATGATTTCACCTTTACGCATTGTAAAGAACTTGTCATATGCCAAACATACGTCTGGATCAATGTTAGCCTCACCATAATCACGAACAGCATCGTCTCCTACTGGTGTGTTTGGATTATAATTTCCTGAACCTGGACTAACCGTTAATGGGCCTGGCCAAAAATCATTTCCTCTTTCCTTAAAGGTAAGTGCTGCTAATTTCAACTGACCGTTGATATCAACTCCACCCATCCATAAAGATCCTGCATAGATGACAGTGCGACCTCCACCTTTCGGCACTTCGTAAGCCGCATTCTTTTGTCCACCAACTTGGCGGTACAACAATCCTCCTTGCTGTAATAAAGTATTAACATTGTTAAACGACATTTTCAAAACTCCAGTTGAAGGAGCACAATTCGCCCCTTTTGCTTGGATTTGACCAATCGGTTTCGTTGGCGATTTTTGTGCTGACGTAGGGCTCTCTCTAGCAATCAAACTAGATGAAATTCCTAGCACAAACAATACCAGCCAATTATTTCTGAATTCCTTTTTCATTTTCTTTTAATTATTACGGATTAAAAATCAAATTTCACTCCTAACCTAATAGTTCTTGGTATTGATATATTAAACGGATTGGCAATTTTCAATTGATAATAATCTCTGAAAGATTGCTCGTCTGCTTGATTTTGAATTGTTGCTTGACTTTCTGCTGCTGCCAAATAACCGTCATCATCCCAGTTACCCGTAGCTCTATAAACATTCAATCTGTTAAACTGATTCAACATGTTTGTAACACGCACATAAACATTCAAGAAAGTAACTTTTGGTTTGTCTTCTTTCGTTTTTAATTTCAACTCAATTGTTCTATCTAATTGTAAATCTAAACGGTAAGACCATGGCAAACGCGAACCGTTTGTCGTTCCTTGCGTACCACTAGCTTGAGGAGAAAAAGACCCTTCATTGGTAATGTTTAATTGACGCGTGTAAGGAGAGCCTGAATAAATATTTGTGAAAATATTCAAACCTGTGTTTTCAAACAAATTGAAATTATTGATTACTGGTCCATTGTAGTCTTTTCCAGAACCGTAACGGTAATCCACAGTTACTGCAAAAGCATGTCTTTGGTCAAAACTATAAGGAGCGATATTTCTCAAATTCGGAACTCCTGCATTGATCAAACCAATTGCTGACCCAGTATTTGATCCAGTACCATCAGCAAACTGTAAGGTATAGTTGGCCGTGATACGAACATTTCCAGTTCTTCTTAAATCGTATGCAATAGTCATCCCTTTTACAGTACCAAAATCTCTGTTCGAGTAGGTGTTGTATGTGTTAGGATACGCATCGAAGAAAGATTGTAACTGAACATTATTTCTTTGCTCTCTGTAGAAAGCTGAAACTTTGATTGAAGATGTTTTAGAAACCACTTGTTGGAAACCTATTTCATAATCAACCGTTTTCTCTGCTTTCAAATTTGGATTATCAATAATCGCACTTCTCAATGCCAAGAATTGGTAATCGAACGGGTCAAATCTTCCATTGCTCGTTGGTCTTTTCGTTAAGATATCGTAATGAGCAAAGAAAGATGCTTCATCAGAAACCGGGAATGAGAATGCAATACGCGGCATTACATTTATTTGTGGTTTGTATGCCTCGAAAGCAGATGCTTTTGGTGTTGATTGACTTGGGTCAATTAACCAAGGTGCTATACCTCCTGCTCCTCTAATTACTTTTGAATCAGTCACCTCAGTTCCTTCGGCATTATAAAAAGTACTTCCTTTACGGAAACCGTTGATAGCTGTTGGATTGTTAACATCATTCACATATACAGTAAAATCGTCACCCATTGATTCTGGAATAACCACCCAATTGTATTTATCAGGATCATTCGTTGCTTCGTTTTTCGCTTCAGCTACTGTTCTAGCATCATATAACAAATAAGGATCTTTCAATACTGGTTGATTTGCATTGAAATAATCCAAACGCACACCAACGTTAAATACTAAATCGTTGAATGCAAACTTGTCCATAATATATGCTGCTCCATAAATAGGTTGAAATGCACCTACGAAACGCTCATAATTTCCATTCTCATCAAATTTGGAGAAGTAATTATTAACATCCGTTTTACCTCTAACTTTTTTACCTGTATGGTCATAACCATAATAAGAAACAAAAGAAGAACCTGAGTTTAATAACTCATCTGGAGAGAACATATCAAAACTGAACATATTCGGATCGTATTGATCAATATCGATGAAGTCAGTTCCTGCAGGATCTAAACCTAATTTTTTACGAACGTTGTAATCAAAGAACGATTGGTTGTCCAAAATCACATTTCCGTTTGCATCAAATTTACCACCTTGACCGCCATATTCGCCAGTATTAGAGGTATACGCATAACCTGAATTTAATCTTTCGTAGGTAATTTTCTTAAATGTACCTGAATCTTGTGTCGTTGATTGTGATTTATCTAACTCACGAATATGAAAATTCGCCAAATTACGTGCAGTTGTCCACAAACTGATCGGTCCATTAGTACCACCACCAGTTCCAGTTCCAGACGACCAACCTCTATCTACACGTTGTTCATACTCGAATCCTAAAGAAACTGAGTGATCTCCAATATTAGCTGAACCAGAAGCCGTGAAACGAATTTGGTCATTTTCTGTTTTACCGAAGAAATTATATGGCGAACCTATGTTTGCCCAAATATTGTAAACACTTTGAGGTGAATCACCATTTCTCAATGCATTTCCTTGTTGGATTTGTGTAAGGTTTTCATAATTTCCTTCAGGACGACCAGCAAATAAATTGTAATACTGTGTTGTAATAGCCGCCAAAGTTGTGTTGGATTCAGAAGCTTCGTAATCTACTCTTACATCTCTAAAACCATTGTGCTCATATGCCCCAAGGGTATCATTAAATGCGTAAGTCGGTACACGAGTAGTTGTAAATGTTCCAACATGACCATAATTGAATAAATTATATCCATGTTTTGGATCGAAAGCATCAAATTTTGATTTCGAATAATCGACCATCAAACTATAATACGCTGATCCGATTTTCGAACTCGATCCTTCACGATCATTACTGAATCTTTGTGTCAAACGACCAAATACCCTCCAGTCAAGTGATTTTTGAACACCATAATTGGCAAAGTTCAAAAGAGACCCAGAATAAGAATAGGCTTTACTATTGTTGTAGTTCATACTACCTCCAAAAGTCAAGTTGACATTTGGTCCGGTATTCACATCAATTTTACCTTGACCTGAAAACACTTTACGTTGAGCATTCACTCTATAATCTGTTTTTTCAAAGTCGTCTTTTCTTAAATACAATACATTATATATTGTTCCATTACCATCTGGTGTTGGACTCAATGGATTTGCGATTAATTCATCGCGAACGTCTTTTTTAATTCTGTAGGATCCTCCAGACAATGGACGAGGGTCTAATTCAGATGTATAGTTAGCGGAAACTAAAAAGCCTAAACGAGGTTTTACTTTTGCACCTGTAGAATCTTTGATCATCCATAGTGGTCCAGAAAACATCCCTTCTATCAAGTTGTAACCAAATTTATCCAATCCTGCTACTTTTCCATCGTATCCATCTGGATCTTTTCCTTTAAAATAAAATCCTGATGTAACTGCTTCAACACTTCCGAAGTACTGCGCACTAGGACCACGAGTTGTTACAGAGATAATACCTCCAGTAACATCACCATAGTTTGCTGGCACACCACCTGTAATTACAGAAACTTCTTCAATTGCAGATTTTGGTAAGTTGGAAGACCCACGAACCTTGATACCATCAATGTAGTAGTAAGTTCCATCCTCACGTGAACCACGCACGGATATACCACCACCTTCTTGAGCGTTTACACCCCCAACTGTTGATGCTACACCAGCTGCCGAACGTACAGGAAGTCTCGCGATATCCTCACGTGTTACAACTGCTCCGGAAGCTCCACCATCTTTATCGATTAGCGGAACGCGGTAAGCAACAACTCGCACTTCTTCAATTTCTTGAATGCTTTTGGCTTTAGCAATCTCCGTGTTATCCAAGAAGGTAATCTTGTCCCCTGAAACAATAACACCTGATAAGGCTGTTGGCTGATACCCTTCTGGTTCATTTCTTACCTCAACATCATATTCCCCTGCGGAAATTGAGTTGATTTGAAATTTACCGTCGAAATCGGTATTTGCACCTCCTTTCACACTTCCGTTTTGAATAATCAAAACCTTACAGAAAGGAATCGGTTGCTTAGAATTAGCATCAATAACGGAGCCTTTAAGTGTTCCCAAACCGACTTGGGAGAAACCTAAAGTGACTGACGCTAAGAAGCTTACTACTAAAAGAGTAAAATTTCGTAACATACTGTACTTAAATTTTTGTTTTAACAATTATTTGCAAGAAGCCGTAAATATAGCCAAAATCATTTGTCCCAACAGTGGTCGACTAATTTTTTAGCATTTTTCTTTTTAACGGTTCTTAACAAAAGTAGAACGGTTCATTTTAATAATAAACTGTAATCGTTCCCAATATTTTTGATTTTATACATGTCTAAACTTTTAAATGTCTGTTTCCTTGAAA
>JAHKAT010000154.1 GCA_018825925.1 Bacteroidota bacterium
ATTTACGGTGAATTTTAAAGTTGAAATGTCTGTTATTTGGAGCAATGGAACGCCCGGTGCAGCAAAAGCTCCTTCTTCACTTAATTTTGCAGTAACAACTCCGTTAAATGGTGCTTTGATTGTGGTTTTGTTTATCTGCTCCAACAAAGTTGCTTTCTGAACTTTTGCAGATTTCAAACCTAACTCTACCTTTTCTAATTGAACACCTTGAATAGCATCTGCTTTAGCTAAAATGGTATAACGATTTACATCTGCTTCTAATCCTTCTATTTGCACTTCAATAGTTTGCATTTGCAATTTCAGCAATGAATTATCCAATTGAATTAAAGTTTGACCTTTACTAACTACACTTCCAACATCAACTAATATGGCGTTGATTTTCCCTTGTAATTCGGCACTTATTTTGGTTTCCTTGTTGGGCTCAAATGTGCCTGAATAAGAAAATTCTGCGTTCACATTTTCAAGTTGCAATGTATCTACTTGAACATTTATAGCTTGTTCTTTGTCGTATTGATACACTTTACTCTGCGTAATTTCTTTGTTTGTTTTCAACTTAATAACCACAATGGCAATTATCGCCAACGGTATGATAACGTATAGCACTTTTTTTAGGATTGATGATTTTGTATTCATTGTGATAATTATTTAATTGTTGAAATATTTCCAGTTAGTTTTTTAAGTTCGAGGTCTGCTTTTAGGTAATCAATTACAGCAGATAGATAAGTTTGTTGTGCTTCACGCAAAGCATTGTCTGCAAGTAAAACATCTGTTAAACTTGCCGTTCCTTGTTTCTGTTGAAGAACAGTTTGCTCATAGATTGTTTGTGCCAATTGGATTTGTTCGGTTGTGGTTTCTACCGTTTTTTTAGCGACTTCTTTTTGAAGTTTGGCATTTTCAACTTGCATATTGTTTTGCTCGGTAAGCATTCCAAATTGAAGTTCATTATTTCGGAGTTCAAGCGTTTTCTGATTTATTTTTCGCAGTGTAACTGTTCCATTAAATAATGGATAAGATAATTGAACACCTGCAAAACCGATCGGATAAAAATCAAGGAAAGAAGCAGGTTGTCCGTTATAACCAAAGCCCGTTGTTCCATACATACCAACAAGATTTAGTGAAGGCAAATACCTTGATTTATTGAGTGTGTTGAGTTCACTCGACAATAAGCGGTTTTGAGTTTTTATGATACGAATATCTAAGGTTGATGAAGATGTGTATTCATTTGTGTTTTGATATTGAATGTTTGCTTCAATTTGCAGATTTTGTTCAATAGAAATACCCATAGCAAATTTCAATGCATTTAAAACCTGCTCGTATTTGCTTTTGATGGTTTCCTTTTGGGTGGTTAAATGCGATACTTGCAATTTTACCTTGCTAACATCTGTTCCTTTGGCAAGCAATTGTTCATTGAGCAATTGCATATTTTTCAGAAGTGTTTCTGCATTATTAAGATTACTGTCAATAAATACCGATTGGTGATGCAAGATTTGGGCATTGTAATACAAATTAGAAATTTCAAAATAGATTTGCTCCTCCGTTTTTTGATATTGCAAGTCTGTCAATTCCGAAGCAATTTTAGTAGTTTGTATGGCTCCATAAACTTGTGGATTATACAAAGGCATTGTGAGTTGCAAGTTTGCGTTGATGTTGTGCGGAACGCCAAATTGTGCTGCTCTATATTCTCCTTCGGGAGCAGCAGGATTTAGTGCATTGAGGGGTAAAAGCTGATAAGGCAGGTTTGTAAAATACTTGTAATCCGCATTGGCTGTTACTTTCGGAATTAAATTGGCTTTGGCTTCTTTTTCTCTTTGCTCCCCAATAGCCATATTGTTTCTGCTCATTTGCAGATTTTTGTTATGAACCTGTGCGGTGTCAATACATTGTTGCAAAGTCCAAGTTTGTGCTTGTGCAGATTGAAAGACTCCTATTATCAATAATAGAGCAACATAATGTTTGTGAATATTCGCTAACTTCATTGGTCAATTTTTTTTACTTAATGAGAATTAATTGACTTTCAAATGTTCCTACAACCCAATGTTTTACCATTGGTTCTATATTTATAAAGTCACCCGATAATAGTGTTTCTTTTATTCCATTTTCATTTTCAAAAATCACTTCTCCTTCCATGCAAATCAAAAGTGCTGGTGTTTTGGTAATATGCTCTTTTAACTTTTCGCTTTTCAAAATTTGAATAGCTGTTGCATTACCCAGTTCACTTTTGAAAAGTGAAGTTGCTGAAACTGGTTTTTCTTGTGTATGTAATTCCTTTATGTTCATTGGAAGTATTGATTAAATGTTGAAATTGAAGTTTGAATGTTTTCAAATTGCTTCAAAGCTTGGGTTTCATTCGTTGTTTTAGAAAGTTCATATACTAAATCAATATAGGGCAATAGCCATTTATGCAGTTCATCGTGGGCTTTGCCTGTCATTGTGCAACTTGAGGTAAGCAGATCAATATTCCTCTGTAATTTTTGTGCTAATGATTTATAGTCTTTTTGTTCATCATTTGAGAAAGAAATAATATCATTTTCCATATTGCGAATAGATGTTATCATATTCGCATCAACCTTCCATTTTTTGCCATTATTTAGCTCAATGGCTTCACTTTCTTCATCGTGATGATGTTCTTTATGAGTGCTGATTTCCGTTTGCTCTTTTGATTCTTCATTAGATGTGTTGCTACAACTAAAAAG
>JAHKAT010000155.1 GCA_018825925.1 Bacteroidota bacterium
AAAGCGGGACTTCCATTTTTGAACATCGAAGAAAATATCCCTGATCCTTTTTCATTTTTTCGATCTAGGATATCTAGTAAAAGTAAATCGTAAAACCAGAATTTGGTGCGTTTATTAAATTTTGTTAAATCATTTTCCTTTTGTAAAAAAGTGATTAATGCTGTTGATTTTTTATCTGATCCTTTAAACGTATAACCCGTACTGGATTTGGTCCATCCACCGGCAGTTCCTATGTTAAGAACGCGCTGAGTATTTTTTTTCCAAAAAGGATAGCAGGTCATCGGGATGCTTCCTTGCTCTTTTTCTATGACTTCGTAATCAGTGATGCCGAGTTTTGACATATAGTTCTTAATCTCGTTTTCGTACTCGCTTTTTGCTAACAAATCATGTGAAAACAAGGTGTATTCCAGCAAAGCTTCGGTGGTTGACGTTGGCAAAACATACATAAAACGAGTGTTGCCTTTTTGTTCCACAGAGAAATCCATAAAAGTCGCTTGCTCTGGATTGAAAACGGCTTCTTTACTCTTTATAAAGCAACCTATAAAGTGCTGTTGTAAAACTGGATATTTATTTTGGCTCTCGGCTTCGCCTTTTCGATAAATACTATTGAATAATTTGTCGCCTGTGAAACTTTGGGTTTCGGTGGCAACATAAACGTGCGTTTTTAATTCGTTGATATCGGTCACTTTCTCATTGAGGAAGTGAATGTTTTTTTGTTTCGAAATCAAATCAAATGCGTGGCTGTAAAAATCAGAAGCTTTGATACAATTGTAAGTGTAGGGTTTCAATTCTAAATCCCGACGAAAATCGGTATTCGCAAACAGAGCCAAGTCCCATTTTTTAGTTACCGATTGCTCCCAAGTCGAAGTCCCTTCTTGCCAGAAACACCAAGTACGATCGTTCTTTTTTTTACTGTCAGAATCGATTAATAAAATAGATTTATTGGCAAATTTACCAGATGTAATCATTTTATAAACGGTCATCAATGCTGCTAAACCCGAGCCTGTAAAAATGTAATCGTAGTTTTTCATAAAGGGTATTCCAAATTTACTTCAAAAATAGGGATATTATTTTAGCTTTTGAAGAATTGAAAGCAGGTCAACAGCACGAATCAAAGAATGTTGCTGAAAAATAATCGAGTTATCAGTTCCTAAAATTGTTGTCGTAGGATATACCACTTGACCTTTTATTGTTGCTAAAGCTGTGGCGAGTTCATGAATTCCAGTTTTCGTTCCTGTTGGTTGGAATTTGAAAGTATGATTATTGAAAGTAATTGACTCGGTAGATTCGGCATCAAAAGGAACAAAATAATAGCTTTCGTTTAATGTCTCAATGACTTGTTTGTTTTTAAACGTACTATGTTCCATCATTTTGCAGTAGGTACACCATGCAGTATGGATAAATATCACAATAGGTTTTGGGTTTTTGATTGCTAATTGCTCAGCTTCTTGAAAAGTATGCGTCTTTAATTGCGCAAAACCAGAAGGAATTGCACAAAATAAAAGGAATAGTAAGAGTATATTTTTTTTCATTTAAACCAATTGTTGTTCTTGATATTATTGCAAAGTATATCGTAATCCAAAAAAGCTGCGAATTCCTTGATTAGGACCATAGACATAACTTGGATCGAATGTCAATGCATAAGGATTATCGGCAGTTGCTTGCGCGTTATCGTTTGCATCAAACTGTACATTTTTGTCAAAAGGATCATCAGCTCTTGCAATGATAAAAGGGTTGCTTTTATTGGGCGTCCAGTTTAATAAATTTTTGACACCACCGTAGATTTCGATATTCTTAAATTTATTGAATGTAAATTGAATGTTTTGAATGCTCCAAGTTGGCGAGTATTCACTACGCGGATCTAAATCTCCCAAAAGTGGCAAACGCATTGGGCCGTAGACATTTCCGGTGTAATCAACGTCAAGAAATAATTTGTTGATTCGGTATGAAATTGCCCAAGTAGCAGAGAATTTCTCGGTCAATATTTGTCTGGTTGTGACACCTTCTTCTGTTTTGGATACATCCATATAAGTAGCCCCTAGAATCATTTTCAAACCATTGTTGAAAACAAAGTCAAGATTGGTACTAATCCCTTTTGTGACAGCATGACCGTCTAAATTTTTATAGATGATTTGGTTGGGATTGGTATCGTAATCCGGAATAATCGAATTGCTAAATCGCGTGTACCAAGCCGTAGTTTCCAGACCTATGAAATTTCCTTTATTAGTGTAAAACTTTTTAAGATAATTAATGTTGGCGTTTATTGAGCGTTCTGGTTTTAAGTCTTCGAGAACAACAACATCCCTAGATCCGGTTAATGCGGCGTGTTCTTCGGTAAAAAGATTCACAATTCTAAAACCGGTTCCAGTGTTGAAACGCAAAATGTTATTGTCATTGATTTTCCATTTGTAGGCAAATCTCGGTGTGAAAATGTTTCCGTGGTTGCTGTTGTAATCGTAGCGCGCTCCCAGCAATATTTTGTGATTGTCATTAAAAGCAATTTCGTCTTGTACATACAAACTCGGAATCCAATTTACATCTTCGGTTACTGTTGCTGTGGTGTTGTCATCATAATACTGATAACGTAAAGCGGTTCCAAAAAGCAAATCGTGTTTGTTTATTTTTTTGTCCCAAGTCAGTTGTCCAAAACCGATGCGTTGTTGCACTAAGTATGGCGTGTCTCCATAAACTGAATTCTGATCGCGGTCTGTATATGAGAACGAGAATAACATTTTCTCTACTGTAGGCAATTCGTATGCTCCCAATATTTCCCAACGTTTGGTATAAATGCTTTCTCCATATACTTCATCTCCTCCGCGAAAGCCTTTGTTCCATTGTAATTCGCCACCCCAACGGTCTTCATAAAAATAACGCCCCGCTAACGAAAGCTGCTTTTTGCTTTTTCGATTAAAATTCCATTTTTGAAAAACTGAGATGCGGTCTTGCAAAGTGACATCAGTAAAATTATCGTTATTGTTGTCAATTGGGTTGCTGTAATTAAAGTAATTTATACCTGTTAATACCGTTGCTGCTTTGCCTATATTTCCTTTAAAACCTAAGTCCACGTTGAGTTCGCCCCAATCCGTAATAAAAGAATCTGCTGAGAATACTGGCGCATTGGTTGGATTTTTAGTAATAATATTAATCAAACCACCCACCGCTTCGCTACCGTAAAGTGAAGAAGCAGGTCCTTTCACAATTTCGATTCGTTCTAAAAGTGAATTCGGAATTCCAGACAAACCATAAACCGTAGACAAGCCACTTACAATGGGCATTCCGTCAATTAAAACGAGAGTGTAAGGGCCTTCGAGACCGTTGATGTGAATGTCTCCCGTGTTGCAAACATTACAATTGAGTTGCGGACGCACACCGTTTACATTTTGCAATGCTTCAAAAATATTAGAGGTTGGATTTTTCTTAAAAAACGCGGGTTTGTACACCTCAACAGGTACCGGACTTTCTAAACGACTTACGGGCTTCAGAGTACCTGTAATCACTACTTCGTCTAAGGTATTATCTTCTCGTAATCGAAAATCAAGAATAGTTGTTGTGCTATCAACAACAGTAATACTTCTTTTCTCTGTTCGAAAACCAGTATACGAAACCGCAATTTCATACTCTCCTGCGGCCAAATCTTTTATAAAATAATTTCCATCTACATCTGATACGATCGATTTTGTCGCTTTTTTTATCAAAATATTTGCGTATTGTAGTGGCATTCCGTCTGTAGTGATGCTTCCCTGTAGACTCGATTGAGCATAAGAAAAGCTTGTCAAGAGTAGTAAACAGGCAACTTTTAAGGTTTTCAAAATATATTTTTTAGGTTGTGGTTAATTATAAATTTAGACAAATCTAAAAATTATATTTGAT
>JAHKAT010000156.1 GCA_018825925.1 Bacteroidota bacterium
GATGAAGATGCAAAAGAAATAGGTAAAACCTTGAAGACCAAATGCGGTGTAGGAGGTTCTGTTAAAGAAAATGAAATTATCGTTCAAGGTAACTTTAGAGATAAAATTGTTCTCGAACTGCAGAAAATGGGATTTGGAGTAAAGAAAAAAGGAGGATAAAAGAAATAGAGAACAAGACCAAAAACTACTAAAAACTTATTTTCTTTAATAAATCTTCTTCCTCCTTTTTATCGATAACCAAGAGTCATTAGGAGTGACTTTACATCCGTAATAATAAGTCATTTATCTATAAAAATTTCTCCAAAATCTTGAACGGTAATGACGATTGATTGAAAGGTATTTTGTGATGATTCATGTTTTTTTTGTGATATATGATTTTCATGAATGCACGAATGTATTATTCCGTTATCTTTGCTTTCAATGGATAAGCAAGTTATTCTCCATCCCAAGCAGGTCGAACTCACAATTAATCGACTTTGTTATCAATTAATAGAAAATCACAACCAGTTTGAGAACACGGTACTAATTGGCCTTCAGCCTAGAGGTATTCACGTTGTGACGCGATTGAAAAAGAGGCTGGAAGAGATTCTTAAAAAAGAAATTAAATGTGGAAATCTTGATATTACTTTTTATCGAGATGATTTCAGAAGACGAGAAAGACCATTAATCCCAAGCGCAACAAATATTGATTTCTCAATAGAAAATAAGCGAATAGTATTGATCGATGATGTTCTGTTCACTGGACGTACTATTCGTTCAGGGCTGGACGCACTTTTGGCGTATGGTCGACCAAAAAATGTTGAATTACTGTGTATGATAGATCGCCGTTTCAAACGACATCTTCCTATACAGGCCGATTATGTCGGTAAAACAGTAGATAGTTTGGTTTCTGAGCGCGTTTCTGTAGAATGGTCAGAGATGGAAGGCATAGATCAGGTACTTTTATATAGTGTAGAGGCAAATGGATAATTTAAGCGTAGAGCATTTAATAGGGATAAAAGACCTAACTAGAAGGGACATTGAGTTAATACTCGACACAGCCACTAGTTTTAAGGAGGTCATCAACCGACCCATTAAAAAGGTGCCTACTTTGCGCGATATTACGATTGCAAACTTGTTCTTTGAAAACTCCACTCGCACGAAATTGAGCTTTGAATTAGCAGAAAAAAGGCTTTCTGCCGATGTTGTGAATTTCAGCGCCTCAGGTAGTTCGGTAAAGAAAGGTGAGACTTTAGTGGATACTGTGAACAATATACTTTCCATGAAAGTAGACATGGTAGTCATGAGACACGCAAGTCCAGGAGCGGCAAAATTCCTATCAGACAGAATCAACGCAAAGGTAATTAATGCTGGTGATGGAACTCATGAACATCCGACTCAAGCTCTATTAGATGCTTACACTATTCGGGAAAAACTAGGAACTTTAGAAGGTAAAAAAGTAGTGATTGTAGGGGATATTCTTCATTCAAGAGTTGCTTTGTCAAATATTCTTTGTCTTCAAAAATTAGGAGCAGAGGTCATGGTTTGTGGTCCAACAACACTAATACCGAAGCACATTGGTAAATTAGGAGTTTTGGTATCGCACAATCTACGCGCGGCACTAGAATGGTGCGATGTGGCAAATATGTTGAGAATACAATTGGAGCGACAAGATGTTAAGTTTTTCCCAAGTTTGCGCGAATACTCCATGCTCTTTGGTTTGGATAAAAATATGTTGGATTCTTTATCGAAAGAAATCGTGGTGATGCATCCTGGACCGATCAATCGAGGTGTAGAAATTACGAGTGATGTGGCCGACTCTAAACAATCGGTTATATTGCAACAAGTAGAAAATGGAGTAGCAGTTCGGATGGCGGTAATTTATTTATTAGCAGCCAAAATAGACCGACAATAAAAAAAAGATTATTTTTGATATAAACACACAGTATAAATGAATTTTGAAACAACGAAAGATCAGACCAGCGCGACAATATACTCACATGTTGAAAGATTGAATGCCCAGAATGCTCCCGATTTGAAGTCAGAAATGGTTTTGCTGAACAATCAAGGAATTAACAATATCATTGTCGACCTTAGTGCAACGAAGTATTGTGACTCGTCAGGGCTTTCTGCTTTATTGATGGGAAATCGTTTGTGCAAGGACTCTAGCGGTAAATTTATACTTTGTGGTATTCAAGAAAATGTCTTAAAAATGATCAAAATTGCCCAACTAGATAAAGTAATATTGGTTGAAAACAATCAGAAAGAAGCCGTAGAAGCATTACAAAAGTGAGCTTTTTCGTCCAGTTTTTAGGAACGGGCAGTGCATTACCAAAAGAAAATGCACATCCATCTTCACAGTATATTTTTTGTCAAAATCGCCACTTTCTTATCGATTGCGGTGAAGGAACTCAAATTCAATTAAGGAAATACGGCATAAAAATTCAAAAAATTGATGCCATTTTTATTTCTCATTTGCATGGCGATCATTATTTTGGCTTGGTGGGCTTATTAAGCTCGATGCATTTACTTGGTCGAAATAAAAAAATAAATATTTATGGACCACCTCCTTTGGATCAGATCATCCGTTCGCAAATAGAGGTAGGCGGTGCGCGTTTAGATTTTCAAATTGATTTCCATCCAATTGACGACCTATTTGAAGGATTGATTTTCGAGGATAAAGTATTGGAAGTAAAAACGTTTAGACTTAAACATAAAATACCAACCCACGGATTTATAATACAAGAAAAAGCAAAGCCTCGCCATTTGATTTCTGATAAATTCAAGGATTCAGGTTTAAGTATTGCCTTTATTGTACCTTTTAAAAATAGTCAAGATGTTGTAGATGAGACTGGGGTAATTTGGAAATATTTAGACTTTACTACGGCCTCAAAAAAAAGCGGATCGTATGCCTATTGTTCAGATACCGCTTACAGCGAAAGCATAATCGATCATATTCAAAATGTAGATGTTTTGTATCATGAAGCTACTTTTACTAATCATTATGTGAGTAGAGCGAAAACAACAAAGCATTCAACAGCCGAACAAGCCGCTCAAATCGCTCAATTGGCCAAAGCTGGAACCCTTTTCATAGGACATCTAAGTGCTCGATATGATGATCCAAAACAACACATTTTAGAAGCTCAGGCCTTTTTTCAAAATGTTAAATATGCGGAGGAAGGTCAGATATTTAGAATATGTTAGTGATGTTTTGAGAACATTAGTGTAAATTGTGCTCCTCAAAACTCATATATGTTTACAAAAATATTTGCTTTATTAGCTGTTATTAGCATTTCAAGCCCTTTTTTATCACAAAGTAATCGCTCTTGGGTAGAATTAATGGATGATTCTTCAGCAACTTTCACTGAAATTCGCAATGCATTCGAAAATGAATGGAGCGGTAAGGAAATTACTAAAGGTCAAGGATACAAGCAATTTAAGAGGTTTGAGCATTTTGCTGCACCACGTATTTATCCATCTGATAAAACGAGCATATTGTCCACGACGTATTTCGAATATTTGAATTTTATTAATCAAAAAAAATCAATCAAAGCTAAAACGGCAAATGTTTGGCGTGAAGTAGGTCCGAACACGGTTCCTACAAATGGTGGTGGAGCAGGTCGTTTGACTTTTATTCAATTTCACCCGAATGACGTGAATACAATTTTTGTAGGAACTCCAAATGGCGGTTTGTGGAAGTCGGTAAACGGCGGGTCTAATTGGACAAATAGTAATGATTACATCAATGTAATTGGTTGTTCTGATATGGCAATTAATCCTATAGACCCTACTATTATGTATTTAGCTACTGGTGATAACGATCATTATTCTACCTATAGTGTTGGAGTTTTGAAGTCGATAGATGCTGGACTGACCTGGAATCCTACTGGGCTTTCTTATGCCACCAACAGCAATGTTCGAATTTTTAAAATGATGATGGATCCGAGTGATCCCAATGTGTTAATTGCTGTTACAACCTCAGGAATTCAGAGAACTATAGACGGTGGAACGGTTTGGACCAATGTGTCCAGCGGTAATTATAGAGATCTTGAAGTATCTCCTTTTGATTCAGATGTTTGGTATGCAACTACCACTAATGGATTTAAAAGAAGTATTGACGGCGGTGCAAGCTGGACGACAATTACGAGCGGCACACCTGCTGGCGCTTTATCAAGATTAGCGATTGCCACTTCTGCGAATGAACCAAGCTCAATTTGGATTTTAGCAGCGAAATCTAACTATTCTTTAGAAGGAGTTTATAAGTCTACAGATGCTGGACTAACGTTTACAAAAATTACTAATGACGGGGTTAACATGCTTTCAGGCGATTTAAATGGCGCAGATCAAGGGGGGCAATCTTGGTATGATTTAGCCTTTGGTATAAATCCTTTGAATTCATCTGAAATGTGGATAGGAGGAATCAATACCTGGAAAACGATGAACGGAGGAACAAGTTGGAATATTCAATCGCACTGGTATGGAGCTGGTGGTACTCCTTATGTTCATGCAGATATTCACGATATTAAATTCTTACCCAACTCGAATGACATGGTGATTCTGTGTGATGGTGGAATGTATAAAACTGTCAATTCAGGAACATCATTCACTGATTTAAGCGAAGGATTGTCAATCAGTCAACAATACTTGATTTCTCAAGCATCTAAAAATGAAGATTTATTGCTAGCTGGTCACCAAGACAATGGAACCAACCGTTTTCAAGGTGCTGGAAACTGGAGAAGAGTAATTGGAGGAGATGGTATGGCCTGTTTGATTGATTGGGATAACAACAATAGAATGGTTGCTTCCTATCAATATGGTGAACATAGACGTTCTACCAATGGAGGTAATAGTTTTGGGAATATCTTCAATGGATTGGCTGATGGGGCATGGGTGAGTCCAATTCATCAAGATCCTGTAAATCCAAATAGAATTTATGCTTTAGGACGAAGTAAACTGGTGATTAGCGATAATTTCGGTACTTCTTACACGGAGCAAAATACAGGTAGTTCTTCTACTATTGTTGAAATGTCAATTTGTAAATCGCAACCGAATGTGATGTATATTTTACAAGGTACTGGCGGAGGTGCTAGAATTAGAAAATCGATAGATCAAGGAATGACCTTTACCGATGTAACAGGGAATCTTTCATCAGCTGCCGAAAAGGTAAATGTAACAGTGGACCCATTTAATCCTGACGAAGTTTTTGTTGTTTACTCTGGTTTTAGCGCGGCAAACAAAGTATGGAAATCGACTACTGGTGGTACCACTTGGACCAATATTTCAACAGGACTTCCGAATGTACCTTGTAATGTTTTGTTGGTTCAAGAAGGAACGGACCAAAACCTTTATTTAGGAAATGACTTTGGTGTGTTCTACAGAGACTCTATAACAAAAACATGGGAAGTTTATGGAGATAGCCTACCAAATTCAGAAATCACCGATTTGGATTTTTACTACCCTACTAATATGCTAGTAGCGGGAACTTATGGTCGTGGAGTATGGAGAGTGAGTGCAATGAATACTTCTGATTTTGCACCAATAGCTTCGTTTAATAGTTCAAATTCAACAATCTGTGAGAATGCAGTAATCAATTATACAAGCACATCTGCAAACTCACCAACTCAGTATCAATGGACTTTCCAAGGTGGAACACCTGCAACAAGCACTTCTTCAAATCCAACTGTTCAGTACGCAAATTCTGGATCGTTTGATGTGGAATTGACAGTAACGAATAGCACAGGAAGCGATACGTATAATTCAACAGCGTATGCCAATGTGCAGAATTGCGCTGGATTGGAAGAAATCAACTCAGTTGCATTATCTATTTACCCAAACCCGGCAAAAAGCACCGTTACGATTGAATGTAACGAGATCATTGAATCGATTATTTTAATTGATGTAAATGGGAAGCAAATGATGGTAGGCATTGAAGGAGCAAGTAATTTGTACAACCCAACAGTTGCTTTACCAGAAGTAAGTAACGGAGTGTATACACTACAAGTGAAAACTAGCGCTGGGGTAGCACGAAAAATGTTGATTATCAGAAAATAAGGAGTTTCCTGTATTCTTGGGGAAACCGTGATATGCCTTAAGAGAAGGGCGTAAGTAAGATGATAATAATTTGGACAGAGTAAACTAATTAGTTGAGCTTGTTTCGTTTCAAGAGAAATCGTTTTTTTTCGGAGAAAATGTAATCAAGTTTTATCGTAATCAGCACTCAAAAGTTCAATTGAATGTTGAATTGGTCTTGGATCTAATTTCCTTGGGCATCCTTATAAGCATATAGAATTATCTGAATGTAAAAAATTCAAGACACATCATTTTCTATCAAATCAATCCTTTGGTTTGTAAGAGCTCATTGATACTGTTTTCATCTCCATACAATACATCGCGTGCCTTGCTGCCTTGGAACGGACCAATAATTCCCATGCCTTCGAGTTGATCGATAATACGACCCGCGCGGTTGTAACCTAATTTTAGTTTACGTTGCAACAAGCTGGCAGATCCTTGTTGGTGCAAGACCACCATTCTCGCAGCATCAGCAAAAAGTGGATCGATATCATCCATATCCACATCGCTACTTTCACCTCCTTCACCTACGTATTCAGGCAATAACATAGCCTCTGGATAGGCTCGTTGATCTCCAATAAACTGACAAATCGCTTCAACTTCTGGGGTGTCGACAAAACCACATTGCAGACGAACGACATCTTGTCCGGTAGATACAAGCATATCACCGCGACCAATTAATTGATCGGCTCCAGAATTGTCTAATATGGTGCGAGAATCAATTTTGGATAAAACACGGAATGCAATCCTTGCAGGGAAATTGGCCTTAATCATACCTGTAATCACATTTACGGATGGTCGCTGCGTGGCAACAATCAAGTGAATTCCAACTGCTCTCGCTAGTTGAGCGATACGAGCGATGGGAAGTTCCACTTCTTTACCTGCTGTCATGATTAAATCGGCAAACTCATCGATTAACACGATGATGTAAGGAAGGTAATGATGGCCTTTTTCAGGGTTTAAACGCCGAGAAATAAACTTAGCATTGTATTCTTTTATGGTTCTAACTTGAGCTATTTTTAGCAACTCATAACGGTCATCCATTTCTATACATAAGGAATTCAGC
>JAHKAT010000157.1 GCA_018825925.1 Bacteroidota bacterium
GGCCTTAGTTAAATTTGCACTCCAATTCGCAATAAGAGTGAATTATTAGTACTGAAATAAGCGAGAGTAGCTCAGCTGGTAGAGCACGACCTTGCCAAGGTTGGGGTCGCGAGTTCGAATCTCGTCTCCCGCTCAATAAAAATTCCCTGACCCTAGGAAAGGGAATTTTTGTTTAGGTCCGCTCGGATGGTGGAATTGGTAGACACGCCGGACTTAAAATCCTGTGCCTGTATGGGCGTGCGGGTTCAAGTCCCGCTCCGAGTACTATTTAAAGCTCTAACTGTTAAAGGTTGGAGCTTTTTTTTTATTAAGAGTTTAATGTTGGGGCTTCCACCCTACATTTTAATTAAAGTCCTTGCTATTCGTAGTGAGGACTTTTTTCAAGAACTCAACTGCAGCTTAAAAGAGGACGATCCAAGGAAACAGCGAGGCTATCGACGTCGGAAGTTCGACCAAAACGACCCATTTTTTTTCGCCTTACAAAAATAATCTTCTCACATTTACTTTAACCAAACCCGAAACGCGCGAATACTAATTTTCATAGACCTTTTCCTGCCTGAACCTCTAAGAAACCTCCGTATTTGATTGGTTTTTTACCTTATGAAAGCTTCATATGCACTCCTTTTACAAACCTTTTTCTAACTTCGTATTCAAAAATAATTAAGATGAAAGCATACGTTTTCCCTGGTCAAGGGGCACAATTTTCTGGAATGGGTAAAGATCTATATGATTTTTCTCCTACAGCAAAACAATTATTTCATCAAGCCAATGAAATTTTAGGCTTCGATATTATGAAAATTATGTTTGAAGGCAGCGACGAAGAACTGAAGGAAACCAAAGTTACGCAACCTGCAATCTTCTTACATTCAACGATTTTGGCTACTTGTCTCGGTGAGAATTTCAAGCCAGATATGGTTGCTGGACATTCATTGGGCGAATTTTCTTCATTAGTAGCGAATAAAACAATTCAGTTTGAAGATGCATTGCGTTTGGTTTCTCAACGTGCTCAAGCGATGCAAAAAGCTTGTGAAGCACAACCGTCTACGATGGCAGCAATTTTGGGTCTGGAAGATGAGGTGGTTGAAAAAATATGCGCATCAATAAATGGAGTAGTGGTTCCTGCAAATTACAATTGCCCAGGGCAGTTGGTGATTTCTGGTGCTTTTCCAGCAGTGGAGGAGGCTTGCGCTAAATTAACGGAAGCTGGTGCTAAACGAGCATTGATTTTGCCAGTCGGTGGTGCTTTTCATTCTCCTTTGATGGAGCCTGCTCGTGAGGAATTAGCGGCAGCGATTAAAGCCACTACCTTTAATGTACCTACTTGTCCGGTATATCAAAATGTTACGGCAAGCGCAATCATTGATCCTAATGTAATCAAGGAAAACTTGATAAAACAACTTACTGCACCTGTGCGTTGGACTCAAACAATGAATCAAATGATTGCCGATGGCTGTGCGGAAGTGATTGAAGTGGGCCCAGGAAAAGTACTTCAAGGTTTGTTTAAGAAGGTTGATCGTGCTTTCCCTTGCTCAAGTGCTGAGATAGTGGTTGAAATGTAAAATCTGAAATAAATACTAAGCGAAAGGCGATCCAAGAGGTCGTCTTTTTTGTTTTATCGCTGAATAAGAGGGGTTTCAATCCAGTCACTTTCATTCAAGGCTCGATCGATAATCTGTATTTTATAAACGATGGAATCACTATTATTTGATAAGAAATTGTAGTAAAATGGAGATAAGGTGTACTTTATTTTTCCATCAATCGACTTGGGTTTACCGGTGTAAATTGGTTTTAATCGATTTTTAAAGACCAAGGTGTCGCCATTCAAATCCTTGCCTACTTTTAAAACGCCATTTACATATTCGTAGTAAACTAGATATAAATTGTAGTAGTATTTAGACTCCACGTTGTACGGACTAGAATTCTGATCGTCAGTAAGACCAATGTCTCCTTCGCCATCCTCAAATTTCAATGTAATCGTTGCTGAATCTCCATAAACGGCAAATTCTTCAAAATAAATAACAGGCTTTGAGGGATATTTCTTCTTTTTGAAACATCCTACGGATAAAAATAAAAAAGCGAAAACCCACCATTTCATAGTTAAAAGTAAGCATTCTGATAGCGTCAACAATGAGGTATAAATTGTAATTTTGGCTTCTTGAAAGATTGGAGACAAATATTTGAAATTGAAAACAACGACCAGTTTGAGGAGTGGGCATTGCGCGTTTTTCATTTTCAAGTTAAAAACACCCTAGTTTATCGAGAATTTTGCGAAAAAATTGGTCGAATTCACATTCAATCTTTCGATGAGATTCCTTTTCTGCCCATTTCATTTTTTAAAACACATGCCGTAAAACACAATGATCTTGTGACGAAGCTAACTTTTAAAAGTTCGGGTACAACAGGGGCTCAAAGAAGTCAACACCCTGTAGTCCATCCTGAATTATACGAATATTCTTTTCTGAAAACATATAGAGATCAAATAGGTGCGCCTGAAAACCAAGTGATTTTGGCATTATTGCCCAATTATATTGAACAAGGTGAAAGCAGTTTGGTGTATATGGTAGACCGATTGGTGAAAGAAACCAAAAACCTTGAAAGTGGATTTTTACTAGATTCTATTGAAAAGGTTGAAGAACGTTATAAAAACGCATTGAAATCAGGTAAAAAGGTAGTGATTTTCGGAGTTTCTTACGCTTTACTGGATTTAGCTGAAATGGGAATGGACCTTTCGCAAGCTATTATTTTAGAAACGGGAGGAATGAAAGGGAGACGAAAAGAAATGACGAAAAAAGAACTGCATCAGCAACTGAAGCATGGATTGAATGTGCAGCATGTGGCATCAGAATATGGAATGACCGAGCTTTTTTCACAAGCCTACGCTTTGAGTGACGGCCTTTTTACCTTGCCCAATTGGATGCAAATAAAGTTGAGAGAGGTAAATGATCCTTTTTCAGATTTGATGAAAAACAAAACTGGAGGAATTCAAGTGATTGACCTTGCAAACGTGTTCAGCTGTTCATTTATCGACACCCAAGATTTAGGTCGAATTCAAAATGGAAAATTGGAATTGATGGGCAGATATGACCTAGCAGATACCCGCGGATGCAATCTAATGATACAATGATTTTTTGCTCTTAAATTGATTACTTTTAAGGCAGTGTAACATGCAGTCAATTCTAAAATATTTCCTGATACTGATTCCGTTTTTTTGCAATGCGCAATTTTACAATGGCAGTCAGGTTGATTTTGGAAAAAACAGAGTGCAGTATTTTGAGTTCGATTGGCGATCACATAACTACGAGCGTTTCAAGATCTATTTCTATCGGGGAGAAGATGAGTTTGCTGTAAAAACGGCGAAACAAATCCAAAAAGAACTTTATGCTATAGAAGATCTATTGAACTTTAGTTTGAACGAACATCTCGAAATCGTCCTTTTTAAATCCTTGCAAGAAATGCGACAGTCTAATTTGGGTTTACAGCAGTCTGAAATTGACGCTTTTGGAGGAAAAGCTCAGCTGGTCAAAAATAAATTGTTTCTATACTTTCCATCAAATCAAATCGATTTTAATAGTCAAATTCGTTATGTGTTGGCGCAAACGATTATTCATAAGATACTGTTGGGCGAACAATGGTCTGATGTTTTGGTGTCGGAAGATGCCAGTAGACACCCGGCTTGGTTTGTTTTAGGTTTGTCTAGTTATTTCGCCGAAAATTGGTCCGCCAAAATTGAATCAGAAATTAAAAGTGGTATTTTGTCCAAACGTTTTGCTGATTTCTCAAAATTAAGTACCGAAGAAGCGAAAATCGCAGGACATGCTTTTTGGTATTTTATTGATCAGACTTATGGAAGAAACCAGGTGCTTAGTTTGCTTTATCTCTCAAAAATTGCTGGACATATAGATCGATCCTTGCTTTATCTTTTAGGTTCGAATAGCGAGCAGTTGAGCACTTCATTCATTTCATTTTATAACCGACGATTTCTTGAAGATTCCCAATACATGAATCTTGAACCCTTGTCAAAGCCGATAGGAAAGGGCGCAGTAACGGCAAATATTTCTGCGCAAAAGGGTAGCTCACGAGCCTGGGTGGAGGAGCGTCTTGGAAAATACACGGTCTATCTTTCTATAGATAATAAGAGAGCAAAAAAAATAAAAGCCTATCAACCGAAATTGGACCGAATTCAAGAACCAATTTCAGCGGTGATAAACTTTCATCCTTCGGGCAAGTTTCTTTCTTGGTTTCATGTTTTTGAAGGTAAACTGTTGTTTTCCATTTACGATTTAGAGACTAAAGAAATTATAGAAAAAGAATTACCTCAAATGGATAAAGTAAACTCGGCGGATTATCATCCGGATGGAAAAACTTTTGTTTTGTCGGGTGTTAAAAATGGCCAAACAGACCTTTTTTTATATAAAGTGAGTGGCAATTCAATTGAAGAATTGACTGAGGATGGATTTGATGATCAGGATGCCTGTTTTGATCCAACAGGCGAATTGGTTTATTTTTCGTCAAATCGAATTTCTGATACTTTATTAAAAGATAAAACGGTAGAGTTTAAGCAAGGCAGTTTTGATGTGTTTGCCTTGAAACTAAAAGATAAAAACAAGAGCAAACCGATTCTTGAGCGATTAACCATGACTGACAATCGATCAGAAAAGAATATTCAAGTCTTAAATTCAAGGGAATTCGTGTATTTAGAGAATTCTTCAGGAACCAACCAGGTTTACTCATTAAAAATTGATTCGATTATTGCATTTATTGACACGGCAATTCATTATCGCTATTTCAATAAAGTTGAACCGATCACAAATTTCACTAAGTCAATAGAAGAAATTAAATTGAATACGAACAAAAGCGTTATTGAAGCGAAACTCATGGGTAATCAATATATAGAAATACCAATTACCTCAAGAGAACAGGAAGTACACGAAACTTATTTCTCAAAAAACAATCTTGAAGAAGCGGTTCGAAAAAGTTCTTCTTATGAAGAAAGTATCGACTCCACGTCAGTTTTACGCAGACAATTTTCAACGGACAGCAGCTATGTAAAAGAAGTATTAATTCTTTTCGAAGATGTATTGACAGAAGATTATGCCATTCAAATGAATAAAAGCAGTCAGAAAAAGTTTTCATATGAAGCGGCAAGAGCCGAACGTTACAAAATTAATTTCGCGAAGGATCAAATTTCTGCAAAAATTGACAATAGTTTTTTAAATCAAACCTACCAAAGTTTTGATCCAAACAGTCCGGGTTTTCGAAACCCTACTATTTCAGGTTTAATTGGTGTTCAGTTTTCTGATGTCATGGAAAATTATGTATTGAAAAGCGCCATACGAATACCAACCTCCAGAAGGGCCAGCGAGTTTTTATTAGGAATTGATTTTCTTCCAAAAAGATGGGATAAATCAATTAGCTATTATCGTAGATCGTATGAAAACTCCTCGCAAAAGGGACTCGACCTGTTGATTACGCATGAAGTTGCAACGCAGCTGACCTATCCTATAAATGAGGTTTTGAGCTGGAGAAGTTCGGTCTCTGTTCGCGAAGATGTAATTCACCCTTTAGCAACTGATAAGGTTACAATTACACGAGAAATTGAAAAAACCTTTTTTATGGGCGCAAAATCAGCACTTGTTTTTGATAATTCGAGATGGAAAAATGTAAATAGTTGGGCTGGTTTTCGAACAAAAGTTTTTATTGATATACTGCAAACTTCTAAATCAAAATCCTTTGGAATGATGAATCTCGGATTTGACGCGCGTCATTCTGTAGAATTGTTTAAAGAAATGATTTGGGTCAACCGAATTGCAAGTGGTGCTTCCTATGGAGGCGAACGTTTGTTGTATTATATGGGTGGTGTAGACAATTGGTTTTTACCTCCTAAAAATTCTTATAATTCCTCCATAACGATTGATCCTAGGGAAAATTTCGCTTTTCAAAC
>JAHKAT010000002.1 GCA_018825925.1 Bacteroidota bacterium
CAAGTAGGGCATTAGAAAGCAATAAACTTGCAAGTTTGCACTGAGCCAAAACGTTGTATTTTGTTTTTAATTTATTCATTTTAAAAGCCAAATCAACGATTTGGCGGTGTTTGTAAATAGCACTGAACTTTCGAAAACCACTGAACGCCCTATTTGCTATATACAGTGTTACCATACGTTTTACTTTATCTCTTCAGATTCAAATTTTTCCAATTCAGAGTTTCTGAATATAGAAGAATTATATTTTAGGATTGTTCCGTTTTGATTTTGAAGTCCTTCTCCAATTGCGAACCCAATTTTATAAGTCTTTCCGCTTTCGGTTATCAGCATCACGTTATCGTACTCTGAGTCATTTGGGTCTATGAAAAGCATAGTCTTAACGTTTTCAAAGTCTTTATTTAGCCAATTGTCATTTGGTTTGGTTGTTGTCCAACCTCTCACATTTGCATTATAGTTCAAACCCATTGGATATTTAAGATAGTTGATATAGTAGCAAAAAATCTCAAAATCAATATCATAAGGAAAGGTTATTACTGTTTTATTGTTGTCCGTTTTATGAAGTCTTGAAATCGGTTTTAGATGACTTTGTTGCGGGTTATCATAGTTTTTGGTGAAATCTTGAACAGCGTTTTTTATCTGATTGAAATCAACATTCTCTACTACAATTTGCTTATCGCTGTCCGTTAGTTTTTTTTCTACATTGAATTTTGAAGTATACTTTTTATCAGTCGAGTCAGATTTACTGTTATTTATAAACTGGAAAGCCAATACAGCAACTAATGCAATTATTCCTAAGATTATGTAGTTCATTCTTTTCATTCTGTTTTTATGTATGGTAACGGTTTTGCGGTAGGAAAAGTGGCGCTTTTCACGGGTGTAATCGTGCGCCATTTTTTTTACCGCATGTTAGCAAACGTACTTTATTCCAATCTATGTGTATTCGCAGCGGAACGATTCATAACCACAAGATATTGGAAATAATCAGTCGTAAATAAATTCGGATCAACCTGCCAATTTTCGGATCCCTGTTTAAAATCCGCAAACATCATTAAATTTAAAAACGGAGAATCATTCTTATACAAACAAGTAAGAAAAATGGATTTTTCGTTTCCTGCGATATTTTCGAAATATTCGATACCCGAAACCTTTTCTTTTTTCGTATGTCCATCCAGTTCTGATGAGACCCTGTAACCACAATATTTCATTTTTTTAAATTTGACTTCTTTTATTGCCAAAGTTCCATCCGAACATAGCTTGGCGTGATCTAAACACTCAGAATCTATTAATAAACCTTGAATTGATACAATTGAAAATGTAGTTTCCTCCTTTATCATGGCTGCAAAAGGACGTTTGCCGTTAATCGGGCCCTGTTGAATATGGAAATATCCAAAGTTACCGTAGATCTTCTTCCCTTTCTCAATTATGGGGCTGGCAATTGTCATGAAATTCATAAATATTCGCTCTTCTCTATTTTTCTGAGTTATGTTTTTCATTACAAAGTCAACCTCGTTACTATTAACCCCAAAATGACTTAAAAATGCTTGAGAATCATTGGAGTAAAGGCTTTTAAGTTTTTGAAACAATTCAGCCTTTTCTCCTCCGAAAAAATAACTCCAGCTTTTACCTGACTTTATTACTGGTTTTCCACTTTTTATATGAATTTCCTCAAAAGTTGTGTTAGTAAATTCCTTCAAGCCATCAATTTCTGAAATTCCAGTTGGAACTATTGGTGCCAAATTGGCAAGATGCGTCAAGGATAATCCTTCATCTATCATACGATCAAATCCGATAATTTTGATTTTTTCTTTGCTTCCAAAGGTCTTGTTAAGGGCGTATATTTTTCGCCATTTCGCCATAAACTCATGTGATGCATCTTGAGGGACATTGTTGGAATAATAGTAAGTAATGTATTGCAGAAGGTCCTCGTTCCCGCTTTCCAAATATTTATTTAAAAAATAAGCTAAGGATATATCTACTTCAGGTGCATAATATTTAACGCCATTATGACACAGATTTTCAAGTATTCTATAATCCATTTCTTGAGGAGTTGCTGAGCCATGGATAAAGCCAAACAAATAGACTTGATTTTCATAGAAACTAGAATCGAATTTCAAACCTTGATCAGTTACATCAACTGTATTCTCATCTAAATACTTCCAATTTTCCTGGGCGTATAAAATTGTGTTGAAAATTGAAATTAATGTTACAATAATTATTTCTTTCATTGTTGTGGTTTATGTTTGCTAACGGACAAAGCTAAGAAACGTTGCCGTCCCCGTAGGGGCGGCTATGTTTTCTTAGCTTGTGTTACCATCATATTTTTTCCTTCATCTCATACTCGACAGGAATGTATTTTACTTTCCCGTAGTTTTTGAACATCAATTCTTCTTCAACTAAAGCACCACTTTTGAATTTCGCATTCTTGGTACGCCAAATTTCATTTGTTCTGTAAAAGCTGTCATTTTCACGTAAAAACTTATGATTTTTTTCAAATACGTGATAATTGAAATCTAGTTCTTTATCTACTCGAATTTCACCTTCCAACAATTTGTCCGTTATCCATAAATTAATTTGAAATGTCAATTCAGTATTATTGGTCAATTGGAAATCAAGATAATTGTAAAATACTGTCGCACCACTTGCAAATGGTAAAACTCTTCCATCGTCAGGAAAAGGGTCAAAGCTATGGTGATGCCTTTCGTTAATGGTCAATGGTGAGTGTAAGGCTAACCAATGCATTAAATTGGAACTTTGACAGATTCCGCCACCAATTCCCGCTTTTGCCTCACCAAAAGATAGTTCCATTCCTAGTTTAAAGCCTTTTCTCTTGGTCGGCAAACCAACGGTTTTACAAAATGAAAAAGTCTCACCTGGCCTAATTAAGGTGCCATTGACATTTTTCACTACTATTTTCAAATTGTCAATCTTATTATATTGAAGAATCATATCACTTTCTCCGAGCTTTTTTAGGAGTTTTGATTGATGCTTTTTTACTCTAAAGGGTAATTTTTCGGCCTCTTTTTTCTTAGTATACTTTTTACCATCTAGAAACCAACTAACTCGACGTCTCAATCTCTTTTCCCAGACGGAAGCAAAGTAAAATATTGGATGTCGTTGAGATAATAATTTCTTCTGTTTAGTCATCTTTGTCATTGATGGTAACGTTTAGTATATGGCAAGTAGGGCAATAGAAAGCGATATCCTTTCAAGTTTGCACTGAGCCAAAGCGTTGTATTTTGTTTTTAATTTATTCATTCTTAAAAGCCAAATCAACGATTTGGCGGTGTTGTTAAATAG
>JAHKAT010000158.1 GCA_018825925.1 Bacteroidota bacterium
GCTGCGCTACCACAAGCTGCGGCTTCCTCAAGGTGCCCGCATATGTCATCGGATCTCGCCCTGCAATTTCCGAGGCGAAGTTGATCCAACTAAAAATATCGCTGGTTTTCGTAGTAAATAAATAGACTTAGAGTATAGATATCAACCTAGCAAAAACACCAAGCACGAAGTAAAAATTAATAGTTCGTAATCAGATTTAGAAATCAAAAGCAGGAACACCCCCTAAAAATGAATGTGATCTGAATGATCGCGAATTAGAAATGATTCGGGATTTTTTCACATAAAAAAATCCTGCCAATTGACAGGATTTTAAATGTATTGTATAGGCAAATATTATATACCAAAAGCAGCTTTCACCTTATCTACAAAGTCTAATTTCTCCCATGTAAACAATTCTACTTCCACTTTCTTTTCATCCGCCTTACCTGCATTGAAAACCTTAGTTACCACTTCATTTTTACGACCCATGTGACCGTAAGCTGCAGTTTCACTGTAAATAGGGTTTCGCAACTTTAGACGCTCCTCAATGGCGTATGGACGAAGGTCAAAAATCGCTTCGATTTTTTTAGCGATTTCTCCGTCAGTGATGTTTACTTTAGAAGTACCGTAAGTGTTTACAAATAAACCGCACGGTTTTGCAACTCCAATGGCATAAGAAACCTGAACTAAAACTTCGTCACACAAACCTGCGGCAACCATGTTTTTGGCAATGTGTCTTGTTGCGTATGCAGCAGAGCGGTCAACTTTTGACGGATCTTTTCCAGAAAAAGCACCACCTCCGTGAGCTCCCTTTCCACCGTAGGTGTCAACGATGATTTTGCGACCAGTTAAGCCAGTATCACCGTGAGGACCTCCAATTACGAATTTTCCAGTAGGATTGATATGGTAAAGAATGTTGTCCGTGAATAATTTTTGTAAATCGGGATTCAATTTCGCTTTTACTCTTGGAATAACGATTTCTATGATGTCTTTCTTGATTTTCGCTAACATTTCAGGCTCCGAAGCAAAGTCGTCATGTTGTGTAGAAACAACGATAGCTTCAATTCTTTGAGGAACATTATCATCAGAATACTCAATTGTAACTTGAGATTTTGCATCCGGACGCAAATAACCAATCAGTTTTGGTTCGTTTTTACGAATTTCCGCAAGTTCAATTAATATTTTATGAGATAAATCCAATGCCAATGGCATGTAGTTTTCTGTTTCTTTGGTGGCATAGCCAAACATCATTCCTTGGTCACCAGCACCTTGCGCATTGGCTTTTGCCTCAAAATCGTTGTTGTCCACTTTTCGATCAACACCTTGGTTGATATCTTCCGACTGATCGTGTATGGCTGATAGTACTCCACAAGAATTTGCTTCGAACATATATTCGGCCTTGGTATATCCAATTTTTCGGATTACCTCACGAGCAATCGACTGAACATCTAGATAGGTGTTTGTCTTCACTTCACCTGCCAAAAAAACCTGACCAGTTGTTACTAATGTTTCACAAGCAACTTTTGAAGTTGGGTCAAAAGCCATGAAATGATCGATTAAGGCATCTGAAATCTGGTCAGCTACTTTATCTGGGTGTCCTTCAGATACAGATTCTGAGGTAAACAAATATGACATTTTATTATGTATTGGTTTTAACGTTGGCAAAAATAATGAAAATTAAAGAGCTTGGGATTTAATAAGGAAAAATTATATAAGGAACAATTTTAATGAATGGGTTAAGGAGGAATTTTTACAAAATTTTGGGACGAATTAAAAAGCAATAAAGTCGTTTTAAGAATAGTGAGAACATTATATTCTTTTGTATTGTATTTGCAGTAAAGGAGCAAATTTATTACTCCACTCAAGAATTTTCAGCACCTGTTTAGGGAACTTAATCTTCTTCCAACCTTTGTTCAATCCGTTTTTTTGGTTTTTGAAATAGGGGAGGAAAAATCCACTTGAAAGAACTGCTATCGTCTAAATTATTGGCAATCTAACCTTAAGTGATTTATTTACTGACGAATTAATCTAAAAATGGCACCTTCAGTATGTTGTATCGCTTTATAATGGAGGAATGCTTCATTCAGTTTTTGATTAATTCTCGTTGGACAAACAATATTTCACCAAAAACATTCTCTTTGAAATTCTCCATCCATTTCTAGATGTTTCATCTTATTCATACAATTTTAAAATCACACAGTTTTCACAAAGAAAGAGTTTTATCAACTAGTAAAGCTGTCAAAATCAAAATGTTAAATTTCAATTAATAGCATTGAAAATAATTTTTTTTCTCTAAGTTGCACCAATCAATTTATATTCTTTGAAAAAGATGTTAAACTTCATTGCATTTAAACGATATTATCTCTCTCGTTTGGATAGTAATAGTGTTTTGAGCTTGCCTCTCGATAGCGCTACAATCAGTGAATTGACTAGTTTTAGAGACAATGGCCTCCATTATGTTTCCAACCAAGCCGGCAACCTACTTTGCTTCTTTGCCGGCATTTGTCAAGAGTTACCAGAAGTTCAAGTTGTAAACGCTGCCTCCTCTCAATCTACTCAATCAAATCCTTCTAACATAGGGCTGATTTCTTCTAAGGAGATGTCAAACTGGGAGGTATTCCCCAACCCATCAACCGATAAAATCGTTCTTAAAAGTAGTTCTAGTAATCAGTTGATAAAACAAATTGAAATTTTGGATGAGATGGGTAGAATACTTCACACACAAAGAGGTAATGGAGCTAAAAGTCTAGAATTGTCTCTATCTATTCTAAAAGTAGGGAGTTATTATTTAAAGATACTTGCTGAAGATGGAGATAGTGAAATACAATTAATTTATAAACAATAATGTCTAGGGGCGGTCTCATTGAGACTGCCCCTTAATATTTTAAATATGTTAATAATTAAGTACACACTATTTGGTTTTTTATTGATTATCTCATTTGCCTCAAAAGCTCAAAATTTTCAAAAGGTGTATGATTATGATGATACCACTGTCCTATTTTCAGGAATCCATATTGAAAATGATTCGTTTTATGTTACGGGAGATTTTGGAAAAGCTGGTGTTCGGTCACTTGGTTTGTTATCCCCCATGGACAAATTTGGCAATGAAAGTAAAATCTCTTTAGGGAATAATGATTATTTGCATAATTTGGGGTTTACCTTTGGAAGAAACAAATTTAATGATGACGGTATAGCATATTCCTTTTACTCTTCGGTAAAAAAAACGACAGGTTATGGAGTGCCGACTTATCTTAATTTTGATTTGTTGGGTGATCTATTATTTGAAGATTACGGTCAGTCTTTTTGGACAGATTTCACTGCTTTTTTCGACGGTGCAGTTGGTTGCATAAAAAATTCAAAATATTACGGTGCAGGACAGTTTTTTTATGATGGAGTAACTGACACAACTTCAAATGAACCAAGTCGAATAGGAATTGCCTATATGTGTTTTGATATAAACGGCTTAATTTGGAAAAGAGAAATTATAACAACAAGTCTCAGATCTTTGCTATCCGCAGAAATAATGACCCTAAGCGACAATCGTATAGGATTTATCTACAACGACAGTTATCTCGCCCCCAACCTAACAGGCAGCAATTCCAAGATACACTTCGTGGAATTGGATACCAACGGCAACATCTTGCGCGATCGTATCTTCCAGCCCCATCCCTTCACCCAAGCCGCCTCAGGGGTGCAACTCGTCAACAACGGACAAAATTATTTAATGACCTATTCGGAGAGTAAGCAAGCCTTCTATGCGGGGCAGAATACGGTTATCATACGACCGGTGGTGGCTTTGTTGGATACAGCATTGAATGTGGTTTGGAAGGATTCAATCTCTTTATTTTGGTGGGGCGCCGTTGATGGAATAGAATTACGAGGCATTTCTCCAAAGGATTATATCATTCAAGATTCCAATTTCGTGTTTGCACATAATTATCCATACGGCTTTGGACTTTCAGACACTATTCCATTCACATGTGTTTTGATACAGAATAGAAAATTATTAACGGGTGAGACCAATTGGAATAGAAGCTTTCAGTATTATACAGATAGTAATTTCAATAATCAGCCCAACTACGAACTCTACGACGCCTCCTTCGTCCCTTGGGACAGCGGCTATGTGTTTGTGGGTACTTCGTACAATTTAGATTCTTTGGGCGCTGGTGTACCCGGTCAGTTGGGTTATGTACTCAAAACCAATTGCTTGGGGCACTTGGGAGACCCTGTTGCTGGGGCATCTTATACTTTTAACGATAGTTTGGGTGTGCATTTTCAAAGCACGAGCATTCAAGACGGCAGCGTCACCTGGCATTTTGGTGATGGCGAAACAGAAACACGTGGCGAGTACCAAGACAGTGTTTTTCATCAGTACGATAGTTCGGGAACGCAAGAAATAATGCTGCTTGCCCACGGTTGTTTGGGGGTAATGGATACGCTGCTTTTTACCATTGAAATACCGGCTTACACGCCACCTATTGATACAACCGAGACTCCCGAAGAACCAACCGTTGTATATACCAAAACACTTGCCATCGGTCCCAACCCAGCCTCAACAGGAGAGCCGCTTTCCGCTTATTTAGGAGATTTGCCAGAAGGTGGCGCCACACTCTTTTTTTACGACCAAAATGGTAAAATCTTGCAACAGTTTAGTTTTCCTCAGGGCCAAAGCATGTATTTACTTCCTTTGGAACTTGCCGCTGGGGTATATCAACTGGTATTGAGAAGTGGCGAAAAAATACTGGATAAGGAGAGGTTGGTGGTGAGGTGAGATAGGGTTGATTTGGTAAATGTTGAATTTTAGTTTGATTTTCAAGCTCTTATAATCGCATCAAACTACCCACATCTATTCCCTCAGTGTATTCTTTGATTCTTGAGATACAAGCATAAATGTACTCAACGTAAATGAGCGGATTTTTTGTCATACTAACCTGATTAGATCCGATTCGATATATGATTTGAGAGATGCATTAACGGAGCGCATCGTTATGAGGTCAACCCTAATCCCAAGTAATTCAGAAAGTTCCTGTTCTATGCCTATTAATTCGAGAAGATCAACCTTCATGTCAAAGTCAATCAGAATATCAAGGTCACTTTGCTCGTTTTCTTCCCCACGAGCATATGACCCGAATATTCCGAGAAGGGTTGGGTTTACTCTTTGGGTAACTGCTTTGATAATATTTTCTTGTTGCGAAGAAATCATAATATAAAGATATACTTTTTTTCATAGACTTACAGTGGCCTCTAACGGTTAGTATATAAAAACGGGCCGTCCTCTCGAGTTACTACATTAGGCCTGTTTTATATACAGTGTTAGCTGTTCGTAGTTTATTTTCTTTCGTAGTCAACTTTTAGTAATGAGAACATAGTCATATCATAGTGCTTTTCATCCC
>JAHKAT010000159.1 GCA_018825925.1 Bacteroidota bacterium
CGTGTGCTCTTCCGATCTCTATATCAGCCACACCAAGTCCGATTTGTGACACCAACTTCACAATAACCTATACGGTTAATACAACTGCTACTATTCTAACTTATGATTGGACTTTTAATGATTCTTTAAAATCGACTGACGCTAGTCCGGCGCATGAGTATCATATTCCAGATTCTACATATTTCAATCGTGGAAAGTTCTACGACATGACTGGTAGAGTGACGATTACAACAGCTGGTGGATGTACAGTTACAGTACCTTTTTACGATACCGTATATTATGTTTATGCTCGGTTTATGCCCGATAAAGTAGATGGTTGCGGACCTTTGTTGGTGAATTTCTCAGACTCGAGTAAATCAGAGTTTCCGATTACGAATTATCATTACGACTATGGCGACGGATCAAGTGCGAATTTAACCTCAAGTGCGTCGCATGGCCATTTATACAGCATGCCGGGTGAATACGGGGTTGTTATGACAGCAACCAATAGCATGGGATGTCAGGATAAATCTGACACCATTTGGATAAAAGTAGGGAAGGCACTTTCATTGAATTTTGTCGCAGCGCCATTAGAGGTTTGTCCAAAAGACCAAATTACTTTTACCAATACTTCTCCTGATTTTGCTTTGGCTACAGATTGGAACTTTAAAACGGATGGAGAAAGATTGTCGGGATGTTTTGATGACCCCAATGGTACTTTTACTTTTGATGATACTGTTGGTGTTTTTGATGCAACATTAACAGCAAATTACAACGGGTGTTACAGTTCCGTTACAAAATCTGATTATATAACTGTTAAAGGATCAATCGCTAAATTTCATTGGAAGTACGAATGTTCTGACACTATGCAGATTCAGCTTTTCAATAGAAGTATGGGGTATACTAGTACTCAATGGAGTTTTGGTGATGGGGTGACTTCTAATGTGGTGGATACTAATTATGTTTATGCCAATACAGGTGCTTATTCAGTGATTCTTACTACAGATAATTCTTCTTCAGGCTGTCCTATTTCAAGAGATACTGCGGATATTTTTATTCGAAGAATTGAAGCGAAATTTGATACAGATACCTTGTATTGTGGTTTTACTGACTATAATTTTGACGCCAGCAATTCTGTAGATGTTTATGCGGATTGTTATACAGGTTATAAATGGATTTATTCAGATCCTGATATTCGACCAATTACAACTTCCGACCCCGACGTTGATTTGCAATTCGAAAAAACGGGTGCTCAAACAGTTAAATTGGTAGTTCGCGATGAAAATGGTTGTACCGATACCTTATCGCACGACATCGTGGTTTATAATGTTTCTGCTGCTTTTGTTTTGCAGGACAATTTAATTTGTACTCCTGATTCATTAGATTTTATCGATCAAAGTACCTCCGATTCTGCCATCGTTTTTTGGGAATGGGATTTTAAAGATGGTACGATTTCAAACGATCAAAACACAGGGCATAAATTTACCGTCCCAGATTATTCAAATGGGTATGCTATTCAATTAAAAGTTTCTGATTCCTATGGTTGTAGTGATTCTGCTACGAGACAACTGAATTTCTATAAGCCAACATCCTCGATTTTAACCAATCCTGCATTTGTTCAAGTCTGTACTGGTCAGAATGTGCAATTCTCAGCAACGAATTTCACGAGCCAAGGTTCTGGATTAACCTGGAATTGGAAATTTGGAGATGGGGCGACCAGCAGCGGGCAATTTGTTAATCATTCCTATACCAATGATACCACAGTCAATGTAAAACTGATTTTCACAGAAATTGCGACTGGTTGTACCGATTCAACCACGAAGTTGGTGGATATACAAGCTTATCCCAACGCACAATTCACGACGGATGTTGATAACGCAGCGGCTCTTTGTAGTCCTCAAATTATCAATTTTCAAAACACAAGTACCGCTCAATCACCCCTGGTAAGTGCAGCGTGGAACTTTAGCAATGGATTCACTGCAACAAACAATTCTCCAGCATTTGTTTTCAATACAGGAACCTATACGGGTCGTTTGATTGTTAGTACGAGTTACGGATGTAAGGATACAGTGCAACGAACCTTTACCGTAATAGGGCCAAAGGCAGACTTTTCGATTGACACCAACTTATTGTGTCAAGGAGATCCAATCCAGTTCACCATCAAGGATTCAAGTGACGTGGGAGGCTATAGCTGGGATTTTGGAGATGGAACTGATACGACAGATGTAAGCCCTGTAATTCACGAATATTATTTTGTACCTCCTTCTGGTCAAACAAAAGCCAAACTTACCGTGTATGGAGCTGGTGGCGTTTGTCCATATACGATAGAGAAAGATATTTTTATCCGCTTGGTCAAGGCAGGATTTAATAGGTTCGATGAAAGTGATACAACGATTTGTATAGGAGAGGTATTTGAATTTGAAAATACATCCATTGGCTCTGATGTTTTTCAATGGAATTTTGGCAATGGCAATACCTCTTCGACCTCTTCGACCAATTTGACTCAGAATTATACAACCGCAGATACCTTTGTAGTGTCTCTAAATGTTTTGAATAATCAATTCGGTTGTCGCGATACTATTGAAAAGCTTGTGGTAGTTCACGCATTGCCGTCCATTTTCGCAAGAGGAGATACCATTTGTCAGGGGGATCAAGGATTTTTAAATATTGATGGAATAGAATTCCAACATTTGATAGCATGGACACCAGCGGGTGCTTTAAGTGATGATTCTATACAAAATCCTGAAGTGACGACAGATACTACAATGTTGTTCCGCTTGATGGTTACGGATACATTGACCAGTTGTCAAAAAAGTGATTCGGCGTATATTTTCGTAATTCCTCCAACACAGGACGTTTATTTTGACACAACCTTAGTACTTGGAGATAGCATACAACTGCCCATTTCTAATCTAGGAGGTTTGTTGCTTTTTAATTGGTCGCCAGATACTTTATTAAGTTGTTATAATTGTTCATTCCCATGGCACCAAGGCTTGGAAGAAGTTATTTATACCAACGAGATAACAGATGTTGCAGGTTGTTTTGAAGCAACAGGAATTTTTAGAATACGTATTCATCCAGAAACTTTTATTGAATTGCCAACCACCTTCACGCCTAATGGCGATGGAGTAAATGATATTATTTATTTAAGAGGTTGGGGAATTAAGGAGGTGCTGTATTTCCGAATTTTCAACAGATGGGGTGAATTAGTCTTCGAAAGCAACAATATAGATTACGGCTGGGATGGATATTATAAGGCTGTTTTACAAAATAACGATACCTATACTTATTCAGCGAGAGTTAAGAATTTTAGGGGAGAATATATTGAAGGGCAAGGACACATCAACTTAATGCGTTGATGAATGATTTTGTTTCGCTCATTATTTTTTTATCTTTGAGCGACGATTTTTGAGAATACCTTCGTCAACGTAGCATTTAAATTCATGGAATACAATACAACAAGATCAATGATGATTCTTCCAGAGTACGGAAGAAACGTTCAAAATATGATTTCCCACGCAATGGAAATCGCAGATCGAGAAGAAAGAAATAGAGCAGCGCAAGCAATTATTGAAGTGATGGGTCAATTAAATCCTCACTTGAGAGATGTGGATGATTATAGACATAAATTGTGGACGCATTTATTTGTGATGTCTAGTTTTAAATTAGATGTTGATTCCCCTTACGAAATACCGAAAGAAGAAAGTCTGCAGGAGAAACCTCAACGAATGGTTTATCCCAAATCGAAAATTCGTTATGGTCACTACGGTAAATACACAGAGCGAATTTTACTGGACGCAAAGAACATTGAAAATGCTGAAGAAAAAGCCTACTTGCAAAAAGCAATGGGCGATTTTATGAAAACTCAATTTCTTACTTTTAACAATGACGCTGTTGAAAATAATTTAATTGCTACCCAGATGGCTGAATTGTCCAAGGGACATTTAATTTTGGAAAACCCAGATGATTTGATATCTACTAATTTGGTTCTAAAAAGTATAGGTAGAACATCAAATACGAATGCGAAAACCAACAACAGAAAATCCAAACCTAAAAAGAAAAGAATATAAATATGTCGTCTTTTGAAATACACGGTGGTAAAAAACTTAAGGGTGAATTAGTACCTCAAGGAGCAAAAAATGAAGCCTTACAAATTTTATGTGCCGTTTTATTGACTAGTGAAAAAGTCACAATTTCTAATTTGCCAGATATTATTGATGTCAATAAATTGATTAATTTATTGCAAACAATGGGTGTGAAAACTGAAAAGGTTGAACGCGGCACTTTTATTTTTCAGGCAAAAGATATTGATTTAGACTATTTTGATACAGAAGATTTCAAAAAAAGAGCATCGGCATTAAGGGGTTCAATAATGATCGTAGGACCGTTATTGGCTCGTTTTGGGAAAGGCTTTATCCCGAAGCCGGGAGGAGATAAGATAGGTA
>JAHKAT010000160.1 GCA_018825925.1 Bacteroidota bacterium
CGGATGGTTTTTTATTTACGATGATATTTAAACCACAATAAAATGACACGAATATTATTGGTTGAAGATGAAGTATTGATCGCTCGTGAGTTAATCAAACACATTAGCAATATTGATAATATATCCGTTTCACATGCACGTAGCTATAATGAAGCCCTCGAACTTTTATCAAAACACGAATTTGCACTGCTCATACTCGACATTCGCATATATGGCGACAAAAGTGGTATCGATATTGCCCGTTATATCAATGAAAATCAAAAAACCCCCTTTATTTATTTAACCTCACACTTTGACGAGAGTGTCTTACAAGAAGCAAAGGAAACAAAGCCCGTTGGATATTTAACCAAACCATTCCAATTGGAAACCTTGCGAACGACCATAGAAATTGCATTGTTCAACCATTTAACGGTACAAGAAAAAAAGATTGTTCTTGTCTCAGAAGGTAAAAAAGAGCACCGATTTAAGTTAAGTGATATGTTTTATTTATCTGCAGATCACGTATATACCAATATTCATTGCAAAAACGAAACTCATCTTGTTAGAAGTACTTTAAACAATGTAATGCTACAACTACCTTCCGACCAATTCATACGCATACACCGAAGTTATGCTGTTAACATTCAACACGCACAACCCTTAAATTCCCAGTATTTAACAGTACATGGCGAAAGACTTCCCATTGGTCGCACGTATAGAGAAAACGTCGTTTCCTTTCTCAATAATACCGAAAAATAGGCGTTTCAGAACAAAAATCTGTCGTTGGGAACAAAACTTTAGTTTCATATTTTAAATAGCTCGTACTTAGCATTGTCAAAGCTCAAAACAACTTTGCGCTAAAGTAAAACCAAGATGAAAAACGCTATTTATCGTCTTATTGAATCAGAAAATGGAGGATACGATATCACCCTAGATTCTGACTGTTCAATGGAGGAAAAAAGGCTTATTCAAGAGATTAATAACTTGAAAAACAAAATGGCAATACAGGAGCAAAAAATATATCAGTTGGAAAAGATGATGGATTCTGCAAAAAATGAAACACAGACAAGAGACGAAACACAGTTACCAGTGACAACTATACGCGCCAGCATAAAAAAGTTTTATATCGTTGTTCAATCCTTTCACGACTTCAATTCAGCCCAATCATTCGTCACCAACCACTCCGATAAAACACTGGCTATTACGCAAAGTATCACATTAGGCAATTGGTTTCACGTAGTACTTCCGCCATATACCTCTTGTTTAGAAGCCAGTCGCGCTTCAATCATGTATCAAAAAACCACATTCCCATTGTGCTGGTATGTAATTGGGTCATACTTTGAAAATAAATAAGATTACTCCTTAAGAAAACACAAATTCTTTGTGTATCGAACTACTACAGCTTGATTATTTATCATATAAGCAAGCTAAAATCAGACCTCAAAGCCCTCTGGAAACAAAGGGCTTTGGAGTTTGGTATCATTATGTGGGAGGGGGATTGCTTGGGAATAGAATACTTACTACTTCCCAATACAAAACTTCGAAAAAATATTCCCCAACAAATCATCGGTGCTAATATCCCCTGTGATCTGCCCAATTTGGTACATGGCTTGGCGAATGTCCATGGCAACAAAGTCGCCGCTCACTTGATTTATCAATGCTTGTTCTGCTTGTTGTAAAGATTCCTGCGCTTTTTGAAGTTTGTCTACATGTCGTGCATTTGTAATGATGGTTGGGTGATCATCTAAGCCTTGGCCGATGGCTTTTTCATACATTAAATCCAATAATAAGACTCTATCATCGTAATCGTTTATGTAGATAAGTGCTCCGATTTTTTCTTGATTTAGCCAAGTATTCATTTTAGCATCGGTTAACTGGTCTTTTTTGGTGCCAATTAGAATGAAGTCATTGGACCCAAGATATTGATTTACATCTTCTTGCACTTCGTTCATTGCTAATTCATTTGCATCAAACAAATAAACCACCAATTTCGCCTTTTCTATTTTTTCTATGGATCGTTTGATTCCTTCGCGCTCTATTTCATCAGATGACTCTCTAATACCCGCTGTATCTATCAACCGGAACTGAATACCTTTGTAAATAAACAATTCTTCAACAGTATCACGGGTGGTTCCAGGAACATTGGAGACTATTGCTCTTTCTTCTTGAAGTAAAGCATTCAAAACAGTTGATTTTCCAGCATTTGGACGACCGACTAATGCTATTGGCACTCCGTTTTTTATAGCATTGCCCAATTGAAAGCTTTGTATCAATTTAGCTACGTAATTCTTTACGTCTTTTATAAGATTTAAAAGTTGGGTTCGATCGGCAAACTCTACATCTTCTTCAGCAAAATCGAGTTCTAGTTCTACCATCGATGCAAAATGGATCAATTTTTCTCTCAAGTCTCTCAATTCATTGGAAAGTCCGCCTTTTAGTTGTTTCAAAGAAACCTCATGAGCTTTTGCGCTTTGCGAGGCGATTAAATCAGCCACGGCTTCGGCTTGCGACAAATCTAATTTGCCATTCATGTAAGCGCGCATGGTAAACTCACCCGCATCCGCAAGTCGACAACCTAAATGGGTCAAGGTTTCAAGTATTCGTTGGACTATATAAGGAGAAGCGTGACAAGATATTTCGGCGCTTTCTTCGCCTGTATAACTTTTGCCTTGTTCGAAAAAAGACACTAGCACTTCGTCTATCACTTCTTTCGCAGGACTATTGAACATTCCAAAATGCAAGGTGTGCGAATCAACTGATTGAAGGTTTTTAGAAAAGCACTTCGTCAAAATGTTTTTCGTGTCTTTTCCAGAAATCCGTATGATGGAAATTGCACCCGTTGGGTTGCCCGTAGCTACAGCACAAATAGTCTCTGAATATTCTTCTTTATTCATATGTCTACAAAGTTATCAAAAGCAAAGACTTTAGGAATGAACGCAGGGCCAAAAATGCGTAAACAGGGACTTTCATTGATCTCCAATATGAAGGAATTGTTAAGTTATTTCCACGTAGAAAAATTAGACTAAATTGCGATGTAAATTTGCTACATTATTAAACATTTCAAGATGAAATTACTTCAGTTTTTATTGCCTAAAGACCGCGTGTTCTTTGTCCTTTTTGAACAAATTGGAAAGAACATTCTAGAAATTACCAACTTGTTTCAAAAGTTTGTTCTTGAGAAGAACTTACAGGAAAAGGAAGTGATTTTCAAACAAATGAAACAAATTGAGAGAGACAACGACGATCTTACGCAGCAAGTATCTATCGAATTGGGTCGCAATTTTATCACACCCTTTGATCGAGAAGATGTTCACAATCTGACCAATGAACTGGATGAAATCGTAAATTTCATTTATGCTACGGCTAAAAAAATGTTGTTCTACCAAATAGATACTACAGAAGAAGCAGTCTTGGTTTCCATTCCACCTATCGTTACATCTGCTGAAGGTGTTCAAGAAGGAATTTTATCCTTGCGCCAATTGAAGAATTCTGCTCGTATGGACAAGTGTTTAAAGAAAATCAGCAAAGCAGAAAAGGTTGCCGATGAGCTTTTTTACGAAAGTATAGCCGAGCTTTTCGAAAAAACAGATGACGTGAAACTTCTAATCAAGAAAAGAGAAGTTTATCAATATTTAGAATCTATCACCGACCAATGTAAGTTGGCTGGAAAAGTATTGGGTTCTATTTCTATTAAGTACGCTTAATTTCAAACTATGTTAAGTTTATTAATAATAGTAATCGTCGTTGCACTAATCTTTGATTTTGTCAATGGTTTTCACGACGCGGCAAATTCAATTGCTACGGTTGTATCCACCAAGGTATTGAGTCCACTTCAAGCAGTTATTTGGGCAGCGACCTTTAATGTGCTCGCTTTTTGGGTGTTCGACATGAATGTTGGAAACACCGTTGCCAAAACTGTAGATGTAAGTGCCATTGATCTTTGGGTAATTTTAGCCGGATTGATTGCTGCCTTATTTTGGAGCTTACTTACCTGGTGGTTGGGTATTCCTTCCAGTTCATCGCACACCCTAATTGGCGGATTTGCTGGTGCTGCCGTTGCGCATGCCGGTTTTGCTGTCATTGCTCAAAAAGAAATCTTATTGATCGTTCTTTTCATCTTCTTAGCCCCTTTAATCGGTGCTTTGATTTCCTTCTTGATCACTTTGGTCACCATTTCTCGTGTGTTTTGGCGGAAAATGGCACTGATCATCTTGATTAGTGGTCTGACCATATTTATGATGGAATACATGATTACAGCCTTCAATATGAGTCGGATGATCGCTTTATTGTTTTATATAATGGTTGGGTGCTTTTTATTAGGCTACGGAATTCTGTACCTCGTAACACGCAAAAATCCATCAGCACATAAAGAGACCATCTTATACCGACGCATGCAATTGGTTTCCTCAGCAGCCTTCTCAATCGGACATGGTGGCGCGGATTCACAAAAAGTAATGGGTATTATCTGTGCTGCACTTTTGGTATATGGCCAACATGCGTATCAAAATAATACTGCGGTGGATACCGACTTAAAAATAAGTGAAGTACTACTGATTGAAGGTAAAAATTCTGAAGGCAAAAAAGAAAGCACTTATCTACTTCAAGCCAATGGTGATAACTATATGGTTCAGAAGGACGGAGAACGATTTGTCGATATAAAAACCAATCGCGTTTTGTTTGATGGTTCAAAAATGAGTCAAGAATTAGCGAGCAACGCTAATTATGGCAAATTTGTTGATTCTCAGAATAATTTGAAGCCCGAGTTAAAGTTAAAAACTAAAATTCAATCGGCCACGATGCCTACTTGGGTTGCTTTTACCTGTTATTTAATGATTGGTTTAGGAACACTATTTGGAGGATGGAAAATTGTCAAAACAATGGGGTCTAAAATCACCAAAGTAAGCGCCTTAGAAGGAGTTTGTGCTGAAACAGCTGGAGCTATTACCCTTTTCACCGTGAGTCAAATGGGTGTTCCTGTTTCAACCACGCACACAATTACTGGTTCTATCATTGGAGTTGGGGCAACAAAACGCTTGAGTGCTGTTCGTTGGGGTGTGACAAGAAATCTACTTTGGGCATGGGTTTTAACTATTCCAGTAAGTGCAATACTTGCTGCAGGAATTTATTATTTGTTCCTTTTCATTCGTTAAATCTCTTCTGATTCGATTAACGCTTTGATTTCACAAGAGCTTATTGCTCAAAACAATTGAAAGCAGATTTTATCAGAACTTTACATAATTACAATTGATATAAAAACGAAAGGTATGATGCCTTTCGTTTTTATCGTTTTGTGGCGAAAAAATCTTTCATTAAACTAGAACATTCAGATTCTAGTATTCCATTCATCACGACGGTTTTGGGGTGATACAGTGAATCTTTCAATCTTCCTGCACCCCGTTTTTCATCGCGTGCTCCAAATACAATTTTATCGATTTGTGACCAATACAATGCGCCTGCACACATCGGACAAGGCTCGAGGGTAACGTACAAAGTACAGCCCGACAAATATTTTGCCCCTATATATTCCGATGCCGCAGTAATGGCTTGAATTTCAGCGTGTGCTGTAACATCCGTTAAAAGTTCAGTTAAATTATGACTCCTCGCAATTACTTGTTGATTGGCTACTACCACAGCGCCCACCGGAACTTCATCCTTTTCAAAAGCTTTTTGCGCTTCCATTAAGGCTTGTTTCATGAAGTATTCGTCATTAAAAGGACTGATCATATTTTTATATTATTGTCCAAAGTTAGGGGTTTTTGTAGATTTTTTGATTTATCACAAAACTCCTGTTACTTTAGGCAGAGAGTGCCTACATTTATTATTTTCACCAAGTAGAAGGACTTTTTATATCAGCACCCCTTCCAAAACGATACAACATGCAACATATACCCTTTTTAGAGCGAGGTGATTTAATCTACATTTGCTCGCCCGCCAAAAGAATTCAAGCTTTCACCACCGACATTGCGCTACAAAAAATGGAAGAAGCCGGTTTTCGCGTAATGCTTTCAGAAAACATTCATCAACACGACCATTATTTTTCGGGAACATTAGAACAACGTTTATCTGATTTACAATTTGGTTTAGACCACCCTGAAGTAAAAGCGATCTTCAGCGCTCGAGGAGGTTATGGTATTGTTCAATTACTTCCCTTAATTGACTGGACAGCGTTTCGCAAAAACCCTAAATGGGTTGTAGGTTTTAGTGATGTAACCAATTTACATTTGGAGTTGGGTGAAATGGATTTCCCGAGTCTCCATGCTACCATGCCTTTGAGTTATCCAGAAAACACGCCTGATAGTTTAAGTACTATATGGCAATCGCTTAAAGGTGAAACATATACGCTTACTTCACCCACACACCCACACAATAAAAAGGGCACTTGTACAGGCCTTTTAACTGGCGGAAATCTATCTATTGTTTATTCACTTCTTGGTCGAACGAACCCCCGTTTTTTTCAAGACAAGATCTTGTTTTTAGAAGACTTAGGTGAAAACCTTTATAATTTCGACCGGATGATTTACGCTTTAGAGTTCAGTGGAATCTTCGACCGTATTGCCGGAGTTATTTTTGGAGGTTTTACAGAAATTAAAGACGATAAATCTGTTTTTGGGCAAAGTATAGAAGAAATCCTAATTCGCCCTTTCAAGAATAAAAGCATTCCCATCTGTTTCGATTTTCCTGCTGGACATCAGAATAATAATTTAGCCCTTACTTTCGGCAAAGACGTTGTTTTTACGGTGAATGAAAATGGAGCGTCCCTTTCATTTTAGGAACTAGAGCATTTTCTTTTTCCAAAAAAAAAACCATCACAACACTTCCAATTTTTTGAACTTTTTTTTCTCAAAATTGTTCTTTTACTTAAAATGAATCTAAATAACCTTAAAAAACTCATTTTCTATACTCGAACTATTAAATTTGTTGAGACGTTTTTGAAATTCAATAATATCCTATGAGCAAATCTGCAATTTTGTCATCCTCAATCGCTAAAAAGTATTGGATGGCCCTAACTGGTTTATTTCTATGCCTATTTTTAGTTGGGCATTTAATTGGTAACCTCCAGTTAATATTTATAACCGGTGAAGAAGGCAAGAGAGCCTTTAACGAGTATGCCCACTTTATGACTCACAATCCGGCCATTAAAGCCCTGTCCTATTTGACTTATTTTTCAATTATTTTCCATTCAATTGATGGAATTATGTTGGCGATTAAGAACAAAAAGGCTCGTCCTCAAAATTACGCTTACAACAATCCTGGAGCTAACTCTTCTACTCCTTCCAGATATATGGCTGTATTGGGAACTCTAATTTTGGTTTTTATTTGTACCCACATGGCTAATTTCTGGGGTAAAATGCATTTCGACACCATTCCTTTGCACACCAAAACCATTGAAATTCCAAATGAAATGGGCGGTGAAGCGCAAAAAGTTGAGTTGTATCTTACAACAAAAGGTGATTATGTCGCTGCACAACAATTTGAAGTTCGCAATGAAACTGAGTTTTATGTAAAGGATTTAGATTTAAAAATGGGCGAAGGTTACAAAGACCTACACGGCTTGGTGATGAGCTTCTTTGGCCAAAACAAACCTGGCTTTGATAAAAATGACCTTGCTCCTTTCGCAGTAATTCTTTATATGCTTGCTATGGCAACTTTAGGTTTTCACTTGTGGCACGGTTTCTCTTCTGCTTTTCAGTCTGTTGGTGTTAGAGTAAGTTCATACAAACATCCTATTGAAATTGCAGGAAAAGTGTTCTCGGTTGTCGTACCAGGGCTTTTCGCTATTATCCCATTAATCATTTATTTGTTTTAATCCATAAAATCAAATTTACATGTCCGTATTAGACTCTAAAATACCTGCCGGTTCACTAGACAGAAAGTGGTCGGATTATAAAAATAAAATTCGTTTGGTTAACCCTGCTAACAAACGTTCGATCGACGTAATTGTAGTTGGAACTGGTTTGGCTGGTGGATCTGCTTCTGCAGCGCTAGCAGAACTTGGTTATAGCGTAAAAGCATTTTGTTTCCAAGATTCTCCTCGACGTGCGCACTCGATTGCTGCACAAGGTGGAATCAACGCTGCAAAAAACTACCAAGGTGATGGAGATTCCACTTTCCGTTTGTTCTATGATACCATCAAAGGGGGAGATTACCGCTCAAGAGAAGCAAACGTATATCGTTTGGCCGAAGTTTCAGCAAATATCATTGATCAATGTGTCGCTCAAGGAGTTCCTTTTGCACGTGATTACGGTGGTTTACTAGACAACCGATCTTTTGGAGGGGTGCAAGTTTCACGTACTTTTTATGCAAAAGGTCAAACTGGCCAACAATTATTATTAGGTGCCTACTCTGCGATGTCTCGACAAATTGGAAAAGGAAAAATCAAGATGCACACGCGTCATGAAATGCTTGACCTTGTTATTGTGGATGGAAAAGCGAGAGGTATTATTGCAAGAAATTTGGTGACCGGTGAAATCGAGCGTCATTCAGCTCATGCAGTAGTGATTGCTTCTGGAGGATATGGAAATGTCTTTTTCCTATCTACAAACGCCATGGGTTCTAATGTAACAGCGGCTTGGAGAATTCATAAAAAAGGAGCTCATTTCGCTAATCCATGTTTCACGCAAATTCACCCAACTTGTATTCCTGTTTCTGGAGATCATCAGTCAAAATTGACTTTGATGTCAGAATCTTTGAGAAATGATGGACGTATTTGGGTTCCTAAACACATGGAAGACGCTGAAAAAATCAGAACAGGAAAAATGAAACCTACTGATTTAACAGAAGAAAACAGAGATTATTATTTGGAAAGACGATACCCATCTTTTGGAAACTTGGTTCCACGTGACGTTGCTTCACGTGCCGCTAAAGAAAGATGCGACGCCGGCTTTGGAGTGAATGCTACTGGAGAGGCTGTTTATTTAGATTTCGCTTCAGCAATTATGCGTTATGGGAAAGAGCAGGCAAACATTCAACATTTGGAAAACCCAACAGAATCTGATATTTACAAATTAGGTAGAGATGTTGTTGAGGCCAAATACGGTAACTTGTTCCAAATGTATTACAAAATCACCGACGATAATCCATACGAAACCCCGATGAAAATTTACCCGGCGGTTCACTACACTATGGGTGGTATTTGGGTGGATTATAACTTGATGTCAGCTATTCAAGGTTGTTACGTTACTGGAGAGGCTAACTTCTCCGATCACGGAGCCAATCGTTTGGGTGCATCTGCCTTGATGCAAGGTTTGGCCGATGGTTATTTTGTCCTTCCTTACACCATTGGTGATTATTTAGCAGACGATATAAGAACAGGAACAATTTCTATAGATTCTCCTGAATTTATTGAAGCTGAAAACCAAGTTCGCTCGCAATTAGAAAAATTATTAAACATTCAGGGTACTAAATCTGTTGATTATTTTCACAAGAGACTTGGTAAAGTAATGTGGGATAAAGTTGGAATGGCAAGAAATACACAAGGCTTGAACGAAGCAATTGCTGAAATTCAAGAAATTCGAAATGAATTCTACCAAAACGTTCGTGTGACCGGTAAAATGAACGAATTCAATCCAGAATTAGAAAAAGCTAGTCGTGTTGCTGATTTCTTGGAGTTGGGTGAGTTAATGGCTATTGATGCTTTGAACAGAGCTGAATCTTGTGGTGGTCACTTCCGTGAAGAATCACAAACAGAAGAAGGGGAAGCTTTGCGTGATGATGACAATTATGCATACGTTGCAGCATGGGAATACTCTGGAGATGTTACTAAGCCAAATTTACACAAGGAGGATTTAGTATATGAAAACATTAAGTTGGTTCAAAGAAGTTATAAATAGTGCTTTTTCATTATAGATAAACTCTTTAAATACAACACTGTAGAACAAAATAGAATAAGAATCTGCTTTCAGCAAAAGGCTCAAAGCTAATAACAAAAACATATGAAACTTACATTAAAAATATGGCGTCAAAAAGGACCAAACGACAAAGGTCAGATGGTTACTTACCCAATAGATAATATTGATGGTGACATGTCATTTCTTGAAATGATGGATGTTTTGAATAACCAATTAATTGAATCTGGCGACGACCCAATTGCATTTGATCACGATTGTAGAGAAGGTATTTGTGGAATGTGTTCCCTTTACATTAATGGCGAGGCACATGGTCCTGATCGTGGTGTTACGACTTGTCAATTGCACATGCGTAAATTTAGCGACGGAGAAACTATTTATATTGAACCATGGAGAGCCAAGGCTTTTCCGGTAATTAAAGATTTGGTGGTTGACCGCAGTTCTTTTGACCGCATCATGGCTTCTGGTGGCTTTGTTTCTGTTAACACTTCGGGAAACACCGTTGATGCGAATGCTATCCCAGTTCCTAAGGCAGATGCAGACAATGCTTTTGAGGCTGCAACTTGTATCGGATGTGGTGCTTGTGTTGCTTCTTGTAAAAATGCATCGGCAATGCTATTCGTATCTGCAAAAGTTTCTCAATTAGCGTTGTTACCACAAGGCCAAGTTGAAGCAGCTGATCGTGTTTTAAACATGGTAAAAACGATGGACGAAGAAGGATTTGGTAACTGTACCAACACTGGAGCCTGTGAAGTTGAATGTCCAAAAGGAATTTCTTTGGAAAACATAGCTCGTATGAATAGAGAGTATATGTCCGCAATGGTAAAATAAAAACACTCGACATAAACAAAAAAGCCTTGATTGAACTCAAGGCTTTTTTGTTTTTATAAATCTTCGTAAAATCTGTGCAAATAAAAAAGCCCCTTTGCAGAGGCTTCTTCAGACATTCATTAAATGATCGAGATCATTTGTTCTTGCAAAACTAGCTTGTTAAAAGCCAAATGTCGCCCCAAAGGTCAAAGGATAAACCCCAACCGTTTTTTGCGTCTCAAAAAGCGGCATTAGGCTGTAATTTACGAATGCGCCAATGTTCTTGTAACCGATTCTTGCAGTTGCATCCAATTTAAAGGGGTTCAAGCCATAGGTTCCTTTTTTCTTTTCTTCAAACTCTTTGCCTTCAATACTACCTTTTCTTTTCAGTTTTGACGTCATTCTAGCGCCTCCAATCACTCCCGCAGCCAAATAAAAACCTTCTTCATTATCGGCATTGGTGTTGAATTGAACAAGCAAAGGAACTTGTACATACGAGGCTTTCAGTTTGTTTTTGGTGTATTCGCTATTTCCAATTTTACCGTACACCATGTTCACGGTGTCCACCAATTCATAGTTGTTTTTGAGTCCGAAAGAATTAAAGTTAAACCCAAGTCCCGTGGTAATTCCGACATATTCTTTTATTATGTCAAACTTTTTTTCAAAGATGTTTAAATTGAAATAAACGGATTTTGCAGGATCATTTTCCCAATATCTATATCCCTGAAAGCTGGTTCCTCCCGCAGCATTTGTATTCACATTGTATCCAAACTCCAAGCCTCCCCATTTTGCTTCGCTATTTCTATATTTCTTAGGTGCTGCATCGATGGTGTCTATAACACCAGGTTTTGTGCTTTTAGGATCCGATTTAGGGTTGATTACAATTACTTTTGACTTTCCCACTCTAAACTGGATCGTATCCGGGTCGTTTTCATTTGGTTCGATAATGATTACCTCTTCCTCTTCCGTTTTTTCTTCCACTTGTGCCCAAATATTGCTAAAAGAAATTACTGCCAACAATAGTATATACTTTTTCATATTCATTAATTTTCCATTTCTAACTATTAGACTTTTGAAACGTCAAAAAGTTACAAGTCAGATTAAATTTTTGTAAATTGAGAGAAAAACTATGTATTATGGGAAAATTCAGTATTAAAACCGGAAAAAATGGTGACTATTACTTCAACCTTAAAGCGGTAAACGGTCAAATAATTCTTGCTTCACAGGGATATAGTAACAAAGCAGGATGCGAAAACGGAATAGAATCAGTTCGAAAAAACGCCAATGATGACGCTCGTTTTGAAAGAAATGAAGCTAAAAACGGACAGCACTATTTTAATTTAAAGGCAAGCAATGGTCAAATTATTGGAACCAGTGAAATGTACACTACGAAAGCTGCTATGGAAAACGGAATAGAATCCGTTGGGAAGAATGCTCCGGAGGCAACCCTTGTTATGGAGGAGTGAGAATGTAATTTGTAAGTTTAGTTGTTTTTAATCCCAATTATCCAGAAAATCGTCAAGTTCGCGACGATCTTTCTTACTTCTTTTACCATCCTCAAAACTGTGGAAAGTTTTTTGATTGGCTAAAAACTCTTTGAATTTATTGATTTCTTCCTCCGGCGTAATATCGCGAAGGAAATCTTTAACCAATGGCGCACCTACGCGTCGGTCAATGATTCCCATTACTTCGTATTTAAAAGAAGCTGTATTTTTCTGTACGGTAATAATATCGCCGTACTTTACTTCCTTGCTGCTTTTTACAATAGAATCGTTCAAGCGTATCTTTCCCTTACCAATCCACTCGGAGGCAATGGATCTTGTTTTTGCCATTCGCACACACCAAATGTATTTATCGATTCGCAAGTTCTTCTCTTAATTTCTTTGTTAAACTTTTTACCACTAAATCATAGGAATCCTTAATCCAGGTTAAAAGCTGTTGATCTACTATTTCACCGTTGAGAATTACCGTGTTCCAATGCTTCTTGCTCATATGATATCCCGGAAGTACGTCGAAGTAACGTTCTCGCAATTCAATCGCTAGCACCGGATCACACTTCACATTGATCGATTCAAACAATTCAATATTTGTAAGGCAAAACATTTTGCCCATTACTTTAAAAACTAAAGTATTCGCATCAAAAGGGGTTTCTTCCGTTGTGCCAGGAAGTTGTAGACAAAAGATTCTTAAGTCCTCAAGGTGCATTAATGTAAACCTGGCGCGTTGTCGTAATTACCTAAGTTATACAACATTCGAGCGTGTTCGATTAATGCTTTACGGAAAGACTTGAAAGAATTATAAGGCAAATTGTATTCCTCCGCCGTATTTTTCACAATCACAGATAAATCACGGTAATGAATGTGGCAAATATTTGGGAACAAGTGATGTTCTACTTGGTAATTCAAACCACCCACATACCATGAAAAAAGTTTAGCCTTTGGTGCGAAATTAGCCGTATTAAACAATTGACTAACCGCCCAATCAGCCTCGATGTTACCAGACTCATCAGGCATAGGATAATTACTACTAGGAACTACGTGAGCTGGTTGAAAAATTGAGCTCAAAATAAGACCAGACATATAGTGCATTATAGCGAATCCGATTAAAGAGATATACCAAGAAACTGGCATAAATAGTATTGGAATAACCAAAGCAATACCGATATACAATACTTTAGAAATAATAATAGTCACCAACATCTTTCCAAAAGACTTGTTTTGAGTTGCTAATAAATTTCTTTTGCTATATCTTACTAACTGTTTGTAATCCTTCACAGTAAACCACATCATGGTCATCAAACCATACAAAAACCAGCAGTAAATGTGTTGGTATTTATGCAATTTTCTTCTTTTATCGTGTGGAGAAAAACGCATTACACCTCCTATATCAATATCCTCGTCCATTCCAGTCACGTTGGTGTAGGTATGGTGTAAAACATTGTGTTGAATTTTCCAATTCACATCATTTGCTCCTAAAGTATGGATGATTGCACCCATCATTTTGTTGACCCAAGGTCGTTTAGAATAGGCACCATGATTTGCATCATGCATAATAGATAATCCGATCCCAGACATACCCAATCCCATCAATACCCACATAGATAATGCTAGCCACGTATTGTCAATGAAGAACAAAGCCGCGAAAGGCACGAAGTAAAGTAAAATCATAAATACCGACTTTGTGATCATTGCAGAATTGGCAAAGCGCGTTTTATCTTCGTCTTTGAAATACTGCATTACACGAGAACGTAAAGTTTTATAAAAGTCTTCGTTGTGCGATTTAGAAAATTTAACTTGGTTTAAAGAAAAGTCCATATATATAAAAAATGTGGCCACAAAGGTACGGAAATTGAATTTGATTTACATAATATTTAACTAAAAGCCTTATTGCTTGAACCTTCTGTGTCCATTTGTCGTTGATATCAGTGATAATTCTCTTAAATTTGTCCAATTCAATTCCTTTTTTACATGTCGAAAAACTCCTATTGCGTAGATCCTTTTAACAGACAAAGACTCTTGACCCTTGAGGTTAGAATTGGTTCTTTATCCATGGGTGGAGAAAACCCTTTGCGTATTCAATCGATGACGACAACCGATACTATGAATACTGAAGGTAGTGTGGAACAAAGTATTCGCATGATAGAGGCCGGTTGCGAGCTAGTTCGATTGACGGCCCCTAGTAAAAAAGACGCTGAAAATCTTGGAGTAATCCGACAAAAATTACAAGACGCTGGATACAACGTACCTTTGGTGGCTGACATTCATTTTACGCCCAATGCGGCGGAGGTGGCGGCAAAATTGGTTGAAAAAGTACGAGTGAACCCAGGAAATTACGCTGACAAGAAAAAATTTGAAGAATTAGAATATACTGATGAAGCCTACGCAGAAGAGCTGAAACGAATAGAAGAAAAATTCACTCCCTTGGTTCTCTTATGCAAAGAAAATGGCACAGCTATGCGCATTGGCACCAATCACGGCAGTCTGTCCGATAGAATTCTCTCAAAATACGGCGACACCCCTCACGGAATGGTAGAATCTGCTTTTGAGTTTATTCGTATCTGCGAAAAAAACGAATATTTCAACCTTGTGGTCTCGATGAAAGCTAGTAATACCCTAGTCATGGTTCAGGCTTATCGTTTATTGGCTCAACGTATGATCGAAAACAATCAATGCTATCCTTTGCATCTAGGTGTTACCGAAGCAGGTGATGGCGAAGATGGACGCATCAAATCTGCCGTTGGTATTGGTGCTTTATTAGAAGACGGACTTGGCGATACTATTCGTGTTTCTTTAACCGAAGAGCCAGAATATGAAATTCCTGTGGCACAAAAATTAGCCCAAAAATACCATACGTCTAATACAGACGAGCGCATTTCATACAACTCAAAATTA
>JAHKAT010000161.1 GCA_018825925.1 Bacteroidota bacterium
CTCACTGACTGATTTTTGTATTGCAGAATTTTACGATGAAACTGACGGATTTTACTTCTTCAACAATCCAAAAGCAGAGAAATTAATTGATGACGCTGTTAATTTTCATATGGAAGTGACTGGTGCAATATCAAAGGCAAAATCAAAATCAGATTTTAAACCAATTTATGCGACGATTGAAGCAAAACAAATTGAATATGTTGACGCGTTGAATTCATTAGCATAATTTTTTTTGAATAAAGAGAACTCTCCCTTATTTCTTCAGTCCATCATTTAACTAAAGACAAATGAAGAAAATTTCTATTCATATTTGGATTAGCTTTTTTGGGTTAATCTCTTTTTTGGGTGTTTATGGCCTCGAAAACACATTTGAAAATTCCATATTCCTTGGAGTTTTGATGATTTATTTATGGATTACAGAGGCTATACCAATATATGTAACGGCACTTTTGCCTTTCGTTTTAGGTGTACCATTTGGCATTTTAAGCACGACTCAATTGGCCGCTGCTTATGGAGATAAGAATGTTTTCTTATTCTTGGGTGGCTTTCTTTTGGCTCTAGCCTTAGAAAAATGGCATGTTCACACTCAAGTGGCGCGTGCAATAATTCATTCCGTTGGTTTTTCGAAACCTAGGTTGATATTAGGTTTCTTGGTCAGTACGGCCTTTCTCAGTATGTGGATTTCGAATACGGCGACTACCTTAATGATGCTTCCAATGGGCTTGGCTATTATTTCAGTTTTACCACGGAAGGATCAAAAAAGTAAATTCACTTTATATTTAATGCTTGCCATTGCTTATGGTGCTAGCGTAGGAGGAATGGCTACTTTGGTTGGTTCGCCGCCGAATATTCAAATGGCGGGCATTTTAAAACAAAACAATGGAATAACGGTAGATTTCATCAGTTGGTTTAAAGTAGGTTTTCCATTGGTTGTAATTTTGATAGGGTGCATTTACTTGTATTTCTATTTGATGTTAGGCAAAGCGGAGCGGAAAGAAAACCCACAAGTTAATTTACCAAAACAACCCTGGACAACCAATCAACTAAGAACAATTGCAGTTTTTTCTTTAGTAGTAGTTTTATGGACGTTTAAAACATTCATCGTGGATTGGTTTGGAATTCCATATGGTGACGAAAGTGCAGCGATACTTGGTAGTTTCCTTTTGTTTATAGTGCCAGGAAAAAATGAAAAGCGACTTTTAAATTGGTCGGATACAGAAAAGCTCCCGTGGGGAATTTTGATACTTTTTGGAGGTGGTTTGGCTTTAGCAGGTTGTTTGGAAACCAATGGTGTTATAGCTTATGTTAGTGAAATTTTAATGAATTTAAACGGCATACATTATTTTACCTTGCTTTTAATTCTGATTTCGATAGCCATTTTTGGAACTGAAATAATGTCCAATTTGGCTTTGGTAACTGTTTTTGTCCCTGTGATCGCGGCTTTTGCTGAGAATTCATCATATTCAGTTTTACAACTTTGTATCCCCGTAACTTTAGCTGCCAGTTGTGCATTTATGCTACCTGTTGGAACTCCTCCTAATGCTATTGTTTTTTCAAGTGGAAAAATAAAGATTAGGCAAATGGTAAAAGTGGGAATGGTGTTAAACCTTATGGCATTATTAATTATTACCATGGCGGCCTATTTCTTTATGTAAAAAATCTGAAAAAGCTTTTTTTACGTAAAGTAAGATGTAATTTTGAATTATGAAAATCATCATTTCTCCTGCGAAAAGCATACAAATTCGCCCTATTGAAACCATCGAAAAAGCCAGTGAACCACTTTTTGAAAAGGAAACGGCTCAGTTGGTGAAAAAGCTTCAAAAATTATCGACCAAAAAGCTTGTTTCGATGATGCACGTTTCGACTGATATTGCCGATTTAAATGTGGAGCGATATAGAAATTGGGATTTTAGTCTTGGGGAATCGAAATCTAAAAACCCAGCCATTTCAAGTTTTACAGGAGAGGTTTATAGAGGGTTGGATGCGGATTCCTTGTCGGAAGAAGGCATGCAATTTGCACAAGAAAATTTACGTATTTTATCTGGACTTTTCGGCTTGTTACGACCTTTTGATTTGATGCAGCCTTACCGATTAGAAATGGGGACATCGTGGGCGGTAACGCCAAAGACCAAGAATTTATATCAATTTTGGGGAAATAAAATCGCACTTCAACTGAGTTCAGAAATGATGAAAGACGAAGTGTTAATCAATTTAGCATCTACGGAATATTTTAAAGCTATTGATTTAAAGAGCTTAAAAAGACAAATGATAACGCCTGTGTTTAAAGAGCTGAAAAACGGTGAATATAAGGTGGTTATGACCTATGCTAAGAATGCTAGAGGGAAAATGACACGTTATATTGTAGAAAATAAATTGGAACATCCGGAAGAGATAAAAGGGTTTGATTTGGATGGTTATCGCTTTCATGAGGCCTTGAGCTCTGAATCTGAATGGGTTTTTACGAGATGATTTATTGTTAGGAGTTCAATAATAGAATAGTTAACTGTAATATTATCAGTTATATAAGTGTTGAATAATCGATTTAATCGGCTCTGGGATTCCAAGTTGAAGTTTGAATGAGTGTTTTTGGAAATGTAGGATTTCAATAGTAGAATTTATAATCATTTAAAATACAGACTAATAATCGTTGATTAACCGTTAAAAACGGCTAAAGGAATCCAATAGATAATTCATCGGGCCGACTAAAGTTTTTTCACAGGTTTAATCTTCGCATTACCGATTTCAATCAAAACTCCTTGCGCAATAGCCTTAACTTCCAGCAGTAACTTACCTTTTCCGTTGTGGTGAACTAATTTCGCGTCAAAACCCTTAAAAGGTCCACTGGTGATTTTCACCTCCTGTCCCTCATATAATTCTGAATCAACGACCTCTAGTTCTTGTGAATCATCCAAAGCATGATTGATCATTTTTACGTCTAGTCGACTTAAAGTAGCATATTTGCCTGCAAAATAAAGGAAACGAACGGCTCCCGCACTGTTTAGTATTTGATAACGGTTGGATTCATTCATTTGAACAAAAAGGTAGCCAGGAAACAAAACTGTTTCTACATTTTTCCACCTATCACTCCATTTTTTTCGTTCAATACGAGTAGGTAAATAATAATCTATTTTGTGTTTTTCAAGTTGATCAGCAAGCTTTTTTTCAAATCTCGAGCGGGTGCAAAGTACGTACCAACTGTCGTCGTCCGGATTGAACTTTAATTCTTCCATTTTAAGATTTTGCTAATTCCTCAATTAATTCAGCTTTCATTACTTGATCGCGATCTATTTCTGTCAATTGAATTTTCTGAAAAGTGTTGACCCAACTTGAATTAAATGGCATTTTCACTTTGATGTAATTCTCGGTAAACCCAAACATCATCCCATTTTCTTCATCGGCCTCAAACAAAACTGTTTTGAATTTTCCTACTTGTGTTTCGTAAAAGGCTCTTTTCTTTTTGTCCGATAGAATATGAAGCATTTGACTTCTTTCTTTTCTTACAGACATAGGAACCGCTTCTCCAAGCTTCATCGCTGATGTATTTACTCGCTCCGAATAAGTGAAAACGTGGAGGTAACTCACCTCTAAATCCTTTAAAAAATCGATGGTTTCCATAAATTCCGCATCTGTTTCACCGGGAAAACCAACTATAACATCTACCCCTATACAGCAATCAGGGTTTAGTTGTTTGATATAGGCAACACGCTCGGCATATAATTCGCGTTCGTATTTTCTTCGCATGGTTTGCAGTACTCGGTTACTTCCTGATTGCAATGGAATGTGAAAGTGAGGTACAAATTTTTTAGAATCACTCAAGCTGAAATGAATGATCTCATTGCTCAATAAATTAGGCTCTATGGAGGAGATTCGATATCTTTCAATACCTTCTACTTGGTCTAGTTGACGTATTAATCCTTCAAAGTTTTCAGCTCCACCTTGACCAAAATCACCAATGTTTACGCCTGTTAAAACAACTTCTTTTATGTTTGTTTTGGCTATTTTTTCGGCTTCTAAAACAGTTGCTTCTATAGATGCATTCCTACTTTTCCCTCTCGCCAAAGGTATGGTACAAAAGGTGCAAAAATAATCGCATCCGTCTTGAATTTTCAAGAAAGAACGCGTACGATCTCCAATGGAAAATGCAGGCACGAACTCCGTGGTTGCTTTTATGTTTTCGAATGCCAAGATGGCCTCCTTTTCTTGTTTTTCTTCTAATTTTTCAAGATGTTCCAGAATATTAAACTTCTCGTTGGCTCCTAAAACAAGATCGACACCCGGTATTTTTCCAATTTCTTCTGGTTTCAATTGTGCGAAACATCCCACGATGCAAACAAAGGCCTCAGGGTTTATCTTGAGAGCTTTTTTTACCAATTGTTTGCATTTTTTATCTGCATTTTCTGTAACCGAACAGGTGTTGATTACATAAATATCGGGGCGGTCTTCAAAATCTACTTTTGCCATCCCCGATTCTTCAAAAAGACGAGAGATAGTGGATGTTTCTGAGAAATTCAGTTTGCAACCTAGGGTGTAGAATGCGACTTTTTTGTATTGTATCATTTTTGGAAAATCGATTGCAAAGGTACATGGAATCTAGGTAGTAGACAAATTCCAATTTAATTAAAGGGGTTTTAGTATTTTTAGATGGAAAAATCAAAAAAGGAATGCCGATTCGAATGGTAAAAGACGATCCAAATGGGTCGCAAAAATCCTCTGGTAACAGAAGATCTAGCAGAAATAGCAATCGGTCTGGTGCAAGTGGTGCTGGAGGTAATATTGGAAACCTAATTGGCGTTTTTCTCCCTTTTCTTTTAAAGCGGCCTAAGCTTTTAATTGCTTTAATGGTCATTGCAATTGCGGGATATTTTTATTTAAATCGTTCTTCTAGTGGGGAATCGGTCCAAAATGCTTTTAGCCAATTTGTAAGAGGAGGGGAGCTGGATAAGAATATTTATGAAGAGTCTGAAATTTATGAGGCTTTGGCTGACAATAAAAAAAAACCATTACCAGAGAAAGTATCCTTGCAAGAATTTTGTCCCACCCCTTTAAACCAAGGAAAGCAGGGGAGTTGCGTTGCCTGGGCAAGTGCCTATGCTGCTCGTACGATTTTGGAAGCTAGAAAAACGGGTAAAGAACCTAATTCAATTCGTTTTAGCCCCTCGTTTTTATACAATCAGATTGCGCTAAAAGACTGTCAGGGCTCTTATGTGAAATACGCAATGGACAACATGATGCAAAAAGGTGGTGTACCCTTCTCGGATTTTGCGTACGACGATTCTGATTGTTCCCGAACTGCATCTGCCTCGCTTAAACAAAAAGCAACTCAGTTTAAAATCAAAGGTTTTCAGAGATTAACAGAGGAAAAAAGAGGCAAGAACTATGAAATATTAGCAATGAAACAAAATTTGGCAAAAGGTTCACCTGTAGTCATTGGGATGATGGTTGGTGGGTCCTTTATGTCCAATATGTTGAACAGAGATACATGGTTTCCGATCGATTCAGATTATGATAAAAATGGATTTGGTGGTCATGCTATGTGCGTGGTTGGTTACGACGATTATTGGGAAGGAGGCTCTTTTTTATTAATGAATTCCTGGGGTAAAGAGTGGGGTAAAGGTGGTTTCGCATGGATTCGTTATTCCGACTTTAGAGATTTTAATGTGGAAGCCTATGGTTTGTATCCAATGGGCAATGCCAAAGAAGAAAAGGTAGATTTGTTTAAAGGAACTTTTGGCCTCGAATTGAATTCTGGAAAAAAATCAATTGCTTTAGTTCAAACTTCTGAAAACACCTTTGAAAGTGCCATGAAACTTTCTTCGACGGATAAATTCAAAGTAGAATTCACCAATAACTCGGCTTGTTACACTTATTTGTTTGGCGAAGAAAAAGATTTAAGCTCTTATGTACTTTTCCCTTATACCCCAAAACATTCGCCTTATTGTGGAATTACTGGAACTCGCTTGTTCCCTCGCGACTATTCCATGGTTCCAGATAAAATTGGCAACCGAGATCGGATAGCAGTAGTAATATCTTTTGAACCCTTGGATTATGATGCAATAAATAAAAAAATAAATACTTCAAATGGTGCTAGTTATGAACAAAAATTAAAGGATGCACTTAGTTCTGATCAAACGGTAATATTCAAACAATCAGGAAGTTCGATATCCTTTGCTCAATCAATTACAAAGTTAAACCCAATCTATTTCGTGATCGAAATAAAAAAATAAAAATGCAACAGACCAAAACCATTCAATATCAAGTTCTTGATAGTCTTCAAGAGCTAAGTGTAGACGAACAAAAACACATTCAAAACGCTCAGGCACAAACACAAAATGCTTATGCACCTTATAGTAATTTTAAAGTTGGAGCGATTGTGGTGCTCGAAGATGGTAGCCACGTAATTGGAAGTAATCAAGAAAATCGCGCGTACCCTTCTGGCCTTTGCGCCGAAAGAGTGGCACTATTTGCTGTGGGGGCTCAACATTCAGATAAAAAAATAAAAAGTATTTATATAGCAGCCAAAGGGGATTTGATTGAGAAAGACGAGATGTTGTCGCCCTGTGGTGCATGTAGACAAGTGTTGCTAGAGAGTCAATTACGACAATATTTGCCAATAAAAATTTATTTAATAGGAATGAATGGCAAAATATCGATCTTCGATTCAGTGCACGATTTGTTACCTTTTGCCTTCGGAATGTGATATTTTTTTGCTTCTAAGGATATCATACTTTACTTTTGTAAAAAACATACTTAATGACCTTTACGGAAATTCAAGAAAAAACAAGCGTTTTAGACCAATTGGTTGAACAACGAGACTTAATAGTTTATAACGACGACTTTAACACCTTCGATTTTGTAATCGAGTCCTTAGTAAAAGTTTGTAAACACGACAAAATACAGGCAGAACAGTGTACTATGCTGATTCATTACAAAGGTAAATGCCAAGTAAAAAGAGGTGAATACAAAGAGCTTCAACCGATGTGTACTTCTTTACTTGAAAGAGGTATTACAGCAGAAATAGAATAAATTTTCGCAACAAGCTTGCGGGTAAGTTTAAAAGTGCTATATTTGCACCCGCAAACGGCCTCGTGGCGCAACTGAATAGCGCACCTGATTACGGCTCAGGAGGTTTCAGGTTTGAATCCTGACGAGGTCACCAAAAGGCAGAAAATGCCGATTTTGAAGCAAAAGCCCTTGATTTTCAAGGGCTTTTTTTTTATTTGTAACATTTCAAAATCGTGGGAGTAGGGGTCAAGTCATAAATCTGTGAACTTGAAAAGTTAAATTTCACATTATTCCTTTCTTTCAAAATATTCTTCACGGAAAAACCATTAGTTTAGGGCCATCAAAAAAAATGTATGAAATTTAAAAGCATCCCCACTTTTCGGGCCACATTTATTCTTGCAATGGCCTTTGTTATTATGAGTCCGGCTAACCTGCATGCTCAACGAAAGAAAAAAAACAAAAATAAAAGCACTCCTGAAGTGGTAGTTCCTGCGAAAAAAACAGGCCCACAACCTTATAATAAAGTAATTACCTCTGATGCAGTCTCCGAAAAAGGACTTTTCTCGGTTCATAGAGTTGATGAAAAACACTATTTCGAACTTCCAAAAGAGTTGTTGGAAAAAGAAATTTTAATTGTGAGTCGTATTTCTGGACATGTCAATGGATTGAATTTTGGAGGTGCTGGTATGACTTCTCGACCTCAGCAAGTTATTCGTTTTCAACAG
>JAHKAT010000162.1 GCA_018825925.1 Bacteroidota bacterium
ATTTCAGATTTAAACTTGTCTAAATCACGTTCTTTTGAAGGGGTGACTTTAAGTAACATGTCCTTATAATCGGCTTCGATATCTTGAAAGTAGCCTTCTTTTTCAGCCGTTTCTTTCATTTTATTCAACATTTCTAAAGATTCTGTTGAATAAGTAAATTCTTTCGCTAAAACTTGTTTCTTGAACTCTGAATAATCTGTGTCGGTCAAATTAAAAACCTTTGCATCACCAATTTCTGGGTGACTGTTAGCATATTTTGTGGCGAAATTAAAAATGAAATCATTGGCATAAACAGTAGCAGTCAAATTACTTAATTCATTTTTTTCAACCACTAAATCAGGTTCTATTCCTCTACCATCAATAACTTCTCGTCCATTTACTGTCTTGAATTTCTTAATCAAAGAATCTGGAACTGCTTCTGGTTTGGTGCCATCCTCACGATCATAGTAGTCTAATCGCTGAACACATCTGCCTGAAGGCGTGTAATATTTGGCAATTGTTAATTTCATTTTAGAGCCATATTTAAGATCGTAAGTCCTTTGAACCAAGCCTTTTCCATAGGAATTGGTGCCAATAACAACAGCTCTATCTAAATCTTGCAGTGTTCCGGCCACAATTTCACTAGCCGATGCGGATCCTTCATCAATTAATACTGTCAATGGTATGCTTAGATCCAAGGGGTTATCAGTGGTCAAATAAGTTTGGTTTTCTTCTGGAATCCTTCCTTTGGTAGTTACAACAATTTGCCCTTTTTTTACAAACATGTTCACAATCCGAACCGCTTCAATTAGCAATCCACCTCCATTACCACGGAGGTCTAAAACAGCAGAAGTCATTCCTTTCGATTTTAATTCTAAAAAGGCTTTTTTAACATCAGACGAGGCTGTTTGAGTAAAACTATTTAGCTTAATATAGCCAATGCCTGGTTGAATAAACCCAGAATAAGGAACATCTGGAATTTTAATCTCATCTCTTTCGATCATTATTTCTTTCGTGACTCCTTGACGTTCTATTTCGACTTTAATAGAAGTCCCTTTAGGACCTTTCAAGGCACTAGATACATCATCACTTTGTTTGCCTATCATCGTTTTACCGTCAATAGACAATATTTTATCACCAGCTTTTATTCCAGATTTTTGAGCAGGACTATTTTCGTAAGGCTCGATAAAATAAACAGCCTCATCCATTTTTCTGATGAGAGCACCTACGCCGCCGTATTGACCTGTCGTCATGAGCCGATAATCTTCTATGTTGTTTTCATGATAAAAAACGGTGTACGGATCAAGTTCTTTTAACATCGCGTCGATTCCTACCTTGGATAACTTACCCGGCTGAGGTTCGTCAACGTAATACAAATCCAGGTGTTGATAGATTAAATCTAACAACTCCATGTTTTTAATAACTTCAAAACCACTACTTTGACTCCTGCCTAAAAAGGATAAAAACACAAAACCAAATGCGATGAAAGAGTTAAGACTTTTGTTCATTTTGTAACTTTTTTATAATTAGATCTACGCATTTATTGAATTCAAGTTCAATCTGAGTGTAGGAAGGACTTACTTTTTGTTGAAAAATAAGTGCAAAATGTAAATTTATTTTTTTCTGAATTAAGAACGAGGAAAGCTTTGTTTTATTCTTGCGAATTACTTCTCGGAATATTCTTTTGATTCTATTTCTGTCGTGAGCCTTTTTAACGTTGCGCTTTGGAACGCTAATCAAAACTTTAAAGGTGTTGGTGGTCTCTAAATGTTCTTCAACAAAACTGCTAAACTTTGACCGAATCATTTGAGTGGAAACCGACTTTCCTGATTTAAACAGCTGGTCAATTTCAATCAGCGAACAAAGCTTATATTCTTTTCCGAATGTTTCGTCAATGAATCCTTCCGTTGGATTTTCTTCCACATTAGTCAATTCTCGGTAAATTAACTCTTTCGCGCACTACAAAACAAGTTGGAAAACTGGAGATGAGCTGATTTTTTATTTTTTCAACCTCATGTTGATGTCTAAAATCTCCAACCTTCAAAATATAATTGGGAGCACTATAGGTCATATACGTGTCGATCTTGGGATAAGTCGCAATAAACTTACCTCTTGATTCTTCCACTTTCTTTCGGTCGGAATCAAAAAACAGTTGTAAACGATACCCTGTAATTTGAGGTGAGGTTGCTGGAGGTACTACCATTCCTTGTTTTTTAACTAAAAAATCCAATCGAGGATCTTTTATTATTTCTATTTGACCTTTTTGACCAAAAGAGCCAAAACTTAGGAACATCAATAGGACGAATAATGAAATTGAACGAAACATCTTAAAAAACATATTTTGACAAAGTTAAATAATTACACAAATAATGTGTGGATTGATTCAACCAGAATAACCAAAAGTCATTCCAAAAAAATGCACATAAATTAAGAACCGCTAATGAGAATCAAAAGCACAGAGGCCTCTGACTCATGGAATTGTGAAAATACGTTAAGTTATATTATTTAGAATCATTTTAAATTACAAATAAACACCTTAAAATTTGTCACAAAACTGTCACTCCATCTCACTTTTCTACTAAATTTGCAACCGTCTAGAACCGAACAAACGGGGTTTAGGCATTCGTTTAGTAAATGAAAATATCTATTAGTCAGATGTTTAGAAACTTTAACAAATGGTGTTTAGGATTGCTAACAATTGCGTTGTTCTCCTACACAAATCTCACTCAAGCACAAGGTGAGGCGCTTTTCAAAGCGAAGTGTGCAAGCTGTCATCAACCGCACAAAAATGGTACGGGCCCGAAACTATTTCAGGTACGCGCCAAATGGGCAGATGGTGGAGCAATTGACGGTTCTATCTTTAAATGGGTAAACAACTGGCAAAATGCAGCAGCTACAGATCCGTATGCAAAGACAGTTTCCAGTTGGTCGCCAACTGCGATGTCTGTGTTTCCAGAACTTTCTAAAGAGGACATCACCTCAATCTTAGATTGGGTAGATGAGCAGCCTGAAGGCGGTCCTGTTGGGACTACTCCTGATGACTTAGGTGGTATTCCTGTTGAAGAGGAGTCGTCAAACACTTGGATTTGGGTCTTAATGGGTGTTGTATTTGCAATTATCATTGCTGCTGTAGGTGGGGTTCGACGTCAGTTGAATCAAGCTGTTGCTCTTGAAGATGGGCGAGTAGCTGATGATAAAGCAAGTTATGCTGATGAGTTTAAGTCTTGGGCTTGGAGAAATAAAGGTCGAGTAGGAATCGTATCTCTAGTTGTGATTTTAATTCTTTTGGTTACAGCTCTACAAGGTTTGGGAACGATAGGTGTAGTAGAAGGGTATCAGCCTTCTCAGCCAATTGACTTCCCTCATACGGTGCACGCTGGAATCAATGGAATTGACTGTAAGTATTGTCACAATTCAGTTACTAAGTCGAAATCGGCAGGTTTGCCAACGGTGAATGTTTGTATGAACTGTCACAAACAAATTAATGGAAACACACCTGAGCAGCAAGAGAAAATCCAAAAGATTTACGACGCAGCTGGATGGGATCCTGCAGGTGCTGGTAAGTACACTGGAGTTACCAAAGAAATAGTTTGGAACAAAGTTCACGTTTTGCCTGATCACGTTTATTTTAATCACTCGCAGCACGTTGAAATCGGCGGAGTGGATTGTAAACAATGTCACGGTGATATGACCAAACAACAAGAAGTTGCAAAGGTTCAAACCATCAGTGATTTGAATAAA
>JAHKAT010000163.1 GCA_018825925.1 Bacteroidota bacterium
TTCAAATAATTAATGAATTTACAGCAAATAAAACAGCGATTTGGAATCATAGGTAATGCGCCTTTGCTCAATCGCGCGTTGGAAATTGCTTCTCAAGTAGCTCCAACAGACATATCAGTTTTAGTGACTGGAGAAAGCGGCGTAGGTAAAGAAATTATACCACAAGTTATCCATCAACTTAGTTCGCGCAAGCATGGCGAGTATATCGCTGTTAACTGCGGCGCGATACCTGAAGGTACCATTGATAGTGAACTTTTTGGACACGAAAAAGGTGCGTTTACAGGTGCTGCCGGTAGTCGAGAAGGATATTTCCAAGTGGCCAATGGCGGAACTATCTTTTTGGATGAAGTGGCCGAATTGCCTATGCAAACGCAAGTTCGATTATTACGTGTTTTAGAAACAGGTGAATTCATACGAGTTGGTTCTTCAAAAGTGATAAAAACGGATGTGCGAGTGGTTGCAGCTACCAATGAAAATATGCAAAAAGCAATTTCTTCTGGAAAATTTAGAGAAGATTTGTTTTATCGTTTAAGCATCGTTCCAATATCATTACCTCCACTCCGAGAGAGAAAAGAAGACATCCATTTAATTTTCAGAAAATTCGCCTCCGATTTTGGCGACAAATACAGAATGCCTAGTATTCGTTTGTCAGAGGATGCTGTGCAATTACTGAATAACTATTCGTGGCCAGGAAACATTCGACAGTTAAAAAATATGGTTGAGCAAATTTCAGTAATAGAAACTGAAAGAGAAATTGACGCCTTGAAGCTTCACTCCTATTTGCCTGAAAAAGCCGCTGCAAAGAGCCCTGCCGTCATCAACGGAAGCAGTGAAGAAGCTATTACCGACAGAGAATTGATGTACAAATTTTTGTTTGACATGAAAGGTGATTTGCACGAATTAAAAAAATTAGTCCTCGAGATCATTAATAAAAATGGTGAGATTAATTTAAGTCAAGATCAATCTGAGTTTGTTAGTCAATTGTACACCGATGTCAATGATTTTAAAAGTAATAGAAGTCTACCCGCCCCAAAACCAACTCCAGAGCCAAGCTACCAAAACTATGACAATCCATCGGATACGGAAGATTTTGAATTTCACGAAGAAGTAGAAGAATCATTATCTTTAGAAGATCGGGAGAAAGAATTAATTAAAAAAGCATTGGAAAAACACAGAGGAAAGCGTAAATATGCCGCGGAAGAATTAGGGATTTCTGAACGCACCTTGTATCGAAAAATAAAAGAATACGACCTTAATTTATGATGCGCATTTTAACCTTTTTTCTAGTCGCTTTTTTAGCTGCAAGCTGCTGGCCTTCAAGTGTTTCTTTTCAGGACAAAGGTTCGATGCCAGAAGAGTGGAAAACCTTTGCTGTGCCTACATTTTCAATAGATGCACCTACTGCCCCTGCTAGTTATGCGTCTAAATTAACAGAGGCTATAAAGGATGGAGTGCAAAACAATACTCGATTACTTTTAAACCCAAATGAAGGCGGAGAAATCATTATCGAAGGAAAAATAATTGCTTATGGAGTTGTTCCTATTGCATTGCAGCCTGGAGATGTAGCTGCTAAAAACAGATTAACTGTAAGTGCAAGATTTATTATTTACATTAATTCTCCTGAAGAAGACAAAATGGAGTTTACCTTGACAAAGTTTCAAGATTATGATTCCAATAGAGATATTTCTAGTGTAGAGGAACAATTATTAGAAGAAATTAACGCCCAAATCGTTCAAGATGTAGTGGCTAAACTATTATCCAATTGGTAATGAATATCGAAGAAGTCGCGCGTAAAATTGAAAATCCAAATTTAATAAGTGTACAAGATATACCTGCCTTGGAACAACTGATTGCCAGATACCCTTATTCGCAATCTTTTCCTTTATTGCTTCTAACTGCCCTTGGCAGGTCTGGCGATTTGCGTTTTGATGATCAACTCAATAAATTGGCTTTCAAAATTTCCGATCGAATGCGATTGTATGAATTGGTTCAAAACCATTCAAGTGAAAAGGAGATTGAGGTTAAGGTTGAGGTTGAAGAAGAAATAGAGTATCAAGAGCTAGTAAAGGCTGAAGTTGAAGAAAAAATCGAAAATCTAGAGTCAGAAAAGTCAGAGTTAGTGTCAAAAGCTGAGGTCGAGGTTGAGGTTAAGGATGAGGATGAGGATGAAGTTGAAGTTAAAGAAGAAATCGAAAATCAAGAGTCAGTAAAGTCTGAGGTTGAAGCTGAGGTTAAGGTTGAGGTTGAGGTTGAGGTTGAGGTTGAAGTTGAAATTGAAGATGAAATCGAAAATCAAGAGTCATTAAAGTCAGAGTTAGCGTCAAAGTCAGAGTCGGAGTCAAATCGTTTTACATCCGAGGCGCTTTCGCAAAACTATGATTTCCCTTCTGCGGAAGTTTCCGTTGAGTTAATACCCCAAGAGGCACCAAAGTTGCGAAGCTTTACACAGTGGTTAAATGCCAAGGACGACAATAATGAAAGCGACACTGTAGTTTCGAAAACAGATCACACAGCCGACATCATTGACAAGTTTATAGAAGAGGATCCTAAAATGACGCGTTTAAATGCGGAGCCCGAAATTCAAGAACGAAAGAAAACACCCTTCTTTAATCCAATAGAAAAAGCCAAAAAAAGCATAGAAGAATCTGAAATGCCAATAAGTGAAACTTTAGCCAAAATTTTTGCGGCACAGGGCCATTTCCCCAAAGCTATAGAAGTATATAAAGAATTAATCTTGTTAATTCCAGAAAAAAAGATTTTCTTTGCAGACCAAATTGAAAAATTAGAACAAAAATCAAATCGATAACATGGATATTTTACTACAAATCATCATTATAATTGCAAGTATCTTGCTGACTTTCCTTGTATTTGCTCAAAACCCAAAAGGTGGTGGTTTAAGCAGTGATTTCGGCGCTGCACAGCAATTAGGTGGAGTAAAGAGCACCAATGAATTCATCGTTAAAGCAACTTGGGTGCTTGCCGGGACGATCATGTTGTTGAGTATTATATTGACAATTCGTACAAAAACTCCTTCCCAAGTTATTGAGGAACCAACTCCAACAGAGCAAACACCAGGTCAACAAGCGCCAGCGCAACCTGCACAATAGTTTTTAAAACATTCTTAAAAATGCCAGACTGTCATGTTTGGCATTTTTTTTTGCTCTTTATTTTTCATTCACTGTTAAAATGTCAATGAAATCGACTTGGCATATAATTCGCTATAGGCAAGTACGAAATTTAATATTCAAAATAAATTAAAAATGTCAGTAAATTTTAAACCATTGGCGGACCGAGTTTTGGTTGAACCAGCGCCAGCAGAACAAAAAACAGCGAGTGGTATTATTATTCCAGATACTGCGAAGGAAAAACCACTTCGAGGAACAGTAGTAGCGGCAGGGCCAGGAAAAGTAGATGAACCGATGAGCGTTAAAAACGGTGATTCTGTTTTGTATGGTCAGTATTCAGGGACAGAAATCAAAGTAGATGGCAACACCTACTTGATTATGAGAGAATCAGATATTTACGGAATTTTTTAATCGAACAAAAAACTAAATTAAAATGGCAAAAGAAATATACTTCGACGTAGAAGCAAGAGAGAAATTGAAAAGAGGTGTTGATGCTTTGGCAAACGCTGTAAAAGTGACTCTTGGACCAAAAGGTCGTAATGTAGTAATTGGCAAAAAATTCGGCGCTCCGCACATCACAAAAGATGGTGTTACGGTTGCAAAAGAAATCGAATTGAAAGATCCTATCGAAAATATGGGGGCTCAAATGGTAAAAGAAGTTGCTTCAAAAACCGCAGATATTGCTGGTGATGGAACAACAACTGCCACTGTTTTGGCACAAGCTATCATCACTGCGGGAATGAAAAACGTAGCGGCTGGTGCAAACCCAATGGACTTGAAAAGAGGAATTGATAAAGCAGTTTCTGAAGTAGTTAAAAGTTTGAAAAAACTTTCAAAAGAAGTTGGTTCAGACAACGATAAAATCAAACAAATTGCTTCTATTTCAGCGAACAATGACGAAACGATTGGTGCGTTGATCGCAGAAGCGATGAAAGTTGTTGGGAACGATGGTGTTATCACTGTTGAAGAAGCAAAAGGAACGGAAACCGAAATGAAAACGGTTGAAGGAATGCAATTCGATAGAGGTTACCTTTCTCCTTACTTCGTGACGAATACTGAGAAAATGACCACTGAAATGGAAAATCCATTGGTTTTGATCTACGACAAGAAAATTTCCAACATGAAAGAATTGCTTCCAGTCTTGGAACCAGTTGTTCAAGCAGGAAAACCTTTGTTAATCATCGCTGAAGATTTAGACGGAGAAGCATTGGCTACTTTGGTTGTTAATCGCATCCGTGGTTCCCTGAAAATTTGTGCAGTGAAAGCTCCAGGATTCGGTGACCGTAGAAAGGCAATGTTGGAAGACATCGCTATTTTAACTGGAGGACAAGTGATTTCTGAAGAAAGAGGAATGACTTTGGAAAATACAACAATGGACATGTTGGGAACAGCAGAGAAAATTGAAATCGACAAAGACAATACTACCGTAATCAACGGAGCTGGTAAAAAAGAAGATATCGCTTCTCGCGTTGGGCAAATAAAAGCACAAATCGAAAGCTCAACTTCTGATTACGATAAAGAAAAGTTACAAGAGCGTTTGGCGAAATTAGCTGGAGGTGTAGCCGTTTTATATGTAGGTGCTGCCACTGAAGTGGAGATGAAAGAGAAAAAAGACCGTGTTGATGATGCTTTAGCTGCAACAAGAGCTGCGGTTGAGGAAGGAATCGTGCCAGGTGGTGGTGTTGCTTTGATTCGTACTATTGATGCTTTAGCGGGCTTGAAAGGCTTGAATGAGGATGAAGAAACAGGAATCGCAATCGTTCGTAGAGCAGTTGAAGAACCACTTCGTCAAATTATCGCCAATGCTGGTGAAGAAGGAGCCATCATCGTTCAAAAAGTAAAAGAAGGAAAAGACGACTTCGGATTCAATGCACGTACTGAGACTTTCGAGAATTTGTACAAAGCAGGTGTTATCGATCCAACTAAAGTTACTCGTATCGCTATCGAAAACGCAGCGTCAATTGCTTCAATGCTTTTGACTACAGAATGTGTAATCGCCGACGAACCAGAAAACGAAAGTGCTGCTCACATGGGCGGTATGGGCGGAGGAATGCCTGGAATGATGTAATGATCATCTAAAAAAGTATAAAGGTATATAGGGTCAACTCATGTTGACCCTATTTCCGTTCCAACTCTCCTGTTTTTTGACAGATGACGCGGACGACTATATATAGGAACTCCCAGCAAGTAATTGTTGGGAGTTTTTTTCTAGAACTTACCTATGAATTGAAAAAAATGCTAGTTTCGTGAAAATTCTATTCATGAAAAAATACTGCCTCACTGCACTCCTTGTTTGTCTTGCTCTTTTTTCCACTTCCCAAGATTTTGAAACAAGAAAAGGACAAAATTTACTTTCATCAAAACCAGAAAAATCAAAAATTAGTTTTACTGCCAAACCGATTGGTTATATGAAGCGTAATTTACTTTTTGGTGGTTCTATTAGCTTTACCGATGACAAAAATAAAAACAACTTGTTTTTAGATGTTGAAACGAATTATCCCGAAAAATCATTTGATCACCCCGGACGGTACACTGATGCAGATTATATTAGTAAAGGTTTGGATCGAAACTTCTTTCATTCGTACACTCTGAGTTACAAACGAATCCTAAAATTTAAGGAAATTGAAAATTTTGTTTTTGTAAAACAACGACTGATCTATGGACCTAACAATGCTGAGCGAAATAGTGTGGTCACTCAAACTAAAAAATCATTACGAGTTGGGTTAAGTTGGTTTGATTACACTTTTGACCATGAGATACCGAATATGTTTTATCCAGAAAACCCATTTTTTCAAAAGCAATATAACAACGGTATAGAATATTTTAAAATGCGTAATACTACAGGAGTTGTAAATATAGGCTGGGAAAAATCGATCAAAATTAATTCTAAAGTCAAAGGAAACAAAGGACCAGCGCGAACCATTAATCGCGAACGTAATTTTTATACTGATTTAATGATTTCTCCTTATTCAAAATTTTATGAAATTGAAAAACTAGTTGGTAATAATTATTTATCGGTTTATAACAGAGGTTCATTAAGCAACTATTATCAAAATAAAATTAGAGAATACTTTATCTTCATTCCTTTTGGAGTAAAGGTGGGGATTCAACAAACTGGTTTTCTGAAACTTCCGGTTGTCCTAAAAGCTGAAACTGGTTTTTTACCAAGCATAGTTCTGAAAGAATCAGATCAATTAACAACAGGTGGATTCATAAGTTTATCCATTGCCTATCAGTTCTTTCACGTAAAATTAAAATAAACCACTATGAAAAATATCATCTCTTTTTTAACGGTTATTCTGCTCATTTTCTCATGTAAAGTTAAACCAATCGAGCCTAACCCTCCTGCTACCTTTGAAGATGTAGAATGTGAGGTAAGCATAAATACAATGAAGTTTGATTCAGAATATTTTTCTTTAAATCAAGGTACTGCTTCTTGGAATACACACTTTAACAAATATGTTGTTCAAGCAGCCTATTTTGGTCCAATCAACAATTCAAGTTCCATTGTAGCTAAATTCATTGAAAAACCGACCCCTGGAGAGTATACTATAGTAGCTGATAGTATGTTAACTAAAAAAAATGAGGTGTCAATTATACTTTCGAAAAATTATTATAATGAGAGTCATTCCACATCAGGTATCTTAATTATAAACATAGACGGTGGCCATTATTTCGTGCAAATGTGTGATGTGCCGTTTATAGATCAAAACCTTTACGAAAATAAAGTAAGTTTAAAGCTTACTGTTCCTATTCTAAACTAACGAATATTTGTCTCCCAAACTTCGATATACTCATTGGAATTACGCGGATTAAGCTTGTGCAAGGTACCGTCCAACAAACTTGGTTCGCACTTTCTTTTAAGCTCCATATTTGGAAATAAAATCATATAATCCTGTATGCGTTGGATCAAGCGTTCTTTTCCGACAAAGAAAATATAGTCTGCATTTTCTGCCCCATTCACGGTCAATGGCTCATCTGTAGAAGTCCGCTCAACCACTTGACAGTTCCATGCTTTTCCATAAAAACGAGGTGGTAAATTCAATCCTTCACCGCCAGAAGCCTCCATTAATATAAATTCATTTTCTAATCCATCGTTGTATAAAACAGACATTGATTCTACTCTCGAAACTTTGGAGCTAGTAATAGTAAAGAACAATAAAAGTGGAATATTCAAAACCCAAAACGCTTTCCAAGACCATTTATAAAAATTACCAAACCTCCCTTTTTGTTTCCAATGATCCAGAATTGCAAAACAAGTAATCAGCACAAAAGGTAAAATCGTGACAATAAATCTTTCTTGCCTATTCGGGTAAAAGGAGTGAAAAAGTAAAAACAAAAAGGTGGGCACAAACAGAATGGTATATTTTTTCCATGAAGCAAAATAAGCAGGAATAGCTAATAACCCTAAAGGAAAGAGCAATACCCCAAACAAAACATAGATATACATGAAATAATTTGAATTTTTCATGTAAGCCGTTCCTTCTACCATATTATAGCTGGTATAGGCCCAAAATTCGGCAAATGGATATCCCCATATACAATAATCAACAAAACCTTGAAAAAATGCGAAGGAAAGTAAAACGCCAATGCAAAACTGGAAGAAAACTTTCCATTGAGCTTTGAAGAAATAATAGGCCGCCAAACCAACTAAAAACACGCCAATTTGATAACGAAATGATACAGCGATCCCCATCCAAATTCCAGCAATTAAAAAATCAGTTTTCTTTTTTTCGCGAATCAGGTACCAAAATCCAATCATTAAAACTGGAATGCTCGTGTATTCTACTAAATTTCGAACAGAAATAAATGGCGCTATCCACAAAAGAGCCAGAACCCAACCCACGCGAACTGCCACTGCACGATTGACCATTTTCTCTGCAATTTTAATCGCATATACAATAATCAGCATCGACCATAAGGCATGGAATATTCGATTGAAAACCATCATCCAGTATGGATTAGATATACCAAAGAATTTTGCAATCCAGAAAATGATATAATTCAATCCAACATAAGTAAAACTATGGCCTTCCGGTCCAATATTACCCGGTGAACCGGGCAACCAATGATTGTAATCAAAACCATCCACCCAAGATCCAGCAGCTTCAACAATCAAAAAATGATCGTCGTGCATGCCATAACCTTCCGAAAAAACAGCAGCAATCAGCCGGAAAATCAAACCAAAAAAAAGAATCGTTTTCGTTCTATTAAAATCTATTAGATGATATATATTCATATTCAATTATGGTAAATTTCAGTGCCACATTGATTGCAATAATTTGATCCAGAAGGATTCATGTGGTCACAGTTGGAGCAAATACTTGTTTTTCCACCTGTTTTATGTTTGGTCATTTCCATCGTGATCAATCCTGTTGGTAAGGCAATAATTGCATAACCTAAAATCATCATGACCGAAGCTAAAAATTGTCCCAGCGCTGTACTAGGTATTATATCGCCAAAACCAACCGTTGTAATAGTAACAATCGCCCAATAAATACTTGAAGGAATACTGGAAAAACCATTCTGTCCATCCTCGATCACATACATGATCGTTCCACAAACAACCGTTAACAGACAAACAAAGACTAAGAAAACAACAATTCGGTAATAAGAAGCTTTTAAAGCATGATAAAGTGCTTGTGATTCGGAGGTGAAGCGATGTAATTTGAAAATTCTGAAAATTCTGATAAGCCGCAAAGCCCGTATCACACGAAGTGACTGATAACCAATGTTAAAAGCAAGTAAATAAGCTGGTAAAATACTTAGTAAATCAATAAGTCCCCAAAAACTAATAGCATATTTTAGTGGTTTAGGGCTGACCAATAATCGAGTCAAATACTCGATTGTAAATAAA
>JAHKAT010000164.1 GCA_018825925.1 Bacteroidota bacterium
CATTATATCAGGTTGGTCATACACCCTTTTATTAACCTCTTCAAAAGAGGAACTGCTATAAGATCCTGTTTCTAAAAAATTAATGGCTTCAAAATTAAAGTCTGAAATCATTCTCAAATAGCAATCAATTGAATAATCGATTGTTTCATCCTCTGTAGCTAATAATAATTCGTAGGTGGTAAGAAATTTTTCAGATCGTTCAAAGAAAGATGTATCCATTTTTTTAATTGAACGCTTCAATTTTTTCGCGTGCAAGGGATTCTTTACTTCAATCTGACGAACAATTTCTTCGATTTTCCAGGCCATTTCTTTTCTCTTATTCCGATTCAATTAATTCTATCAATTCGGCTTCTGGCGAAAATAAGAAAATACAACGTTTATTGTCGAATGCTTCGGAATTAAAATACTCCATAGGTTTAAAATTTAATTCAACCAATTTTGAAACTGTTTCCTCTATGGTTTTTGTAAGATAGGCTACGTGATAATAGGACACCCCTTTTTTACGCATTCTGTGAATACTAGAATCATCTCCCTTCGCTTCTATTAGTTCCAGAAAAACGTTCGGGCCTACCTCTACAAAACAAACACTTACATGTTGAGAGGAAATGCTGTATGTTTTTGAGATTTTTTCAGATCCAAAGAGTTTTCGATAATAATCCAAGGAGTCTTCGATAGAATCAACTGCTAGTCCTGTGTGATGAAATTGTAGATTCAATGGCATTCTATTTTTTTTTTACTTATAAAATGGCTTTTGTCAATATAATCTGATACAGACAGGTTCCAATGGTTTTCAGATTCAGCCGGCACGAATCCCAAATTCAAATAATGATCTTTTACTAAATTATTTTTTGGAGTAGGAATAAATTCTCCAACGATGGTCGTGATATTATTGCTCTTTGCGCATTCAACAATTTCATTGAGCACCAAGTGTTCCAGCCCCCGTTTTAATACACGACAGCTCATTAACCAAGTATCAATAAACAATTCACCTGTTTTTAATGTTTTTAATATCACTATACAAACCAAACCGTAATCTCCAAATGAATCGGCAAGTTTGAAGGAAAACGTATGTGTGTTTTTCGTGTTTATAATTTTTTTCAAGTCAGATTCAGAATACCTAATTGTCCGTAAATTAAATTGATTTGAACGCTGAGAAAGCTGTGAAATTCGAGGTAAATCATTCTGTTCAAACGAACTAACTACCCCTAGCATATTCAAACTTTTTAAAAAGTCATCTTCATTTACGAAACTTACTTTTTTTAGTGCTCTTTTTGATTCTTCTTGGTATTGTTTGGTCCTTTCACCATCCAATTCAGAAAAAGTGGTGGTTTCAAAAAGATTCAAATCTTGCAAGAATGCTAAATAATTAGCAGGATCTTCAGGAAGATCAGGGACCGTAACTTCTGGAAGATTTTCAATTACGATTTTGCGCTCTACAGGATTATCATCTATAAAAACCATTGAATCAAAACCAATGTTCAAAATCGATTGAATATGTCGAATATTGTCCGCCTTATTGTTCCAGTTGGCCACAAAAACGGCGATATCTTCTAATCTCAAAATCATATCAGGATGGTCTTGAAATGGTTCGATAGCTGCCTTTTCTTCATTTTTACTGCATACGGCTAATATAATGCCTCTCTCCTTCAGTTGTTTAATCCAAGCTTGTAAGCGACTAAAAGTTTCGCCTATCCCTAGATTTCCTATTTGGATACCATCCATGCCATCATCCCCTATCACGCCACCCCAAAGCGTGTTATCCAAATCCAGAACGAGACATTTTTTAATTTTCCCCTCAAATGCTTTTATAATATCAATATAGTTTTTTGCAATTACTGGAAAACTTTCAATATCACAAACCATCCCAGAGTTAGCATATACACTAGGATTTACAAATTGGTTTCGTCCTATTTTATTTTGAATTGAACTTAGGTCTTGAATAAAGAAATTCGAGTGTTCTTGGGACAAATCCATCAAACCCAAATTGATTTTTCTCAATTGATACAGAAAGGATGCACTTGTTTTATTGGCGAAATTTCCAAAAACATTATCTGCTATCTCTACAAAATTGGAATAAATTATTGTTGTCGAAAATTGATTACCAATCGCAGCAATATAATTTTCAACCTTGCTTAAATGGTCGTTTGCGAATTCCAGTTTTTCGAAGGAGTTAAGATTATAAAATTGCCCTATTAATTTCTCCGTAGATTCCTGAATAAGTACATATTTAGGTTGCAATTGATACAACTCAGAACTTTGATTGAAAATTAAAAAAGGAATTTGATTGTATTCGCCCTCAAACAAATCGAGATTTATGTTTTCTTCAATAGCATAGCCACGCAACGCAATGTTTAGAAACTGAGTAGGTGAATCACCAAGCAATGCCGCTGATATTTTTGGTAAGTCCTCAACTTCTTTTTTTAAGTTTCGTTTAAGCGTTGAAAAATCCATAAATATTTAAATCTTTTTTGAAAACTCTATCAAATGCTCAATTGCACTAAGGCCCATGGCTTCTACAGCTTCTTTAGCATTACCTCCAATATGAGGTGTGGCGACTAAATTTTTTAATTTAAGAAAATCAGAATCTTCAGGTGGTTCAATTTCAAAAACGTCTAAAGCTGCTAATAAACGATTTGATTTTAATTCTTTCATTAAATCTAATTCATTAACAATCCCTCCCCTTGCACTATTCAATAGTATGGTTCCAGTCGCCATCATTGATAATTCTTTTTCTGAAATCATTTTATTTGTAGCATCTGTAAGTGGAGTATGAATTGAAATAATTCTGCAATTCTGATACATTTCTTCTTTTGTTTTTTTCTGAAGATTGTATTTCATTACAAATTCCTCATCATAAACAATGTCATTCACCCAAATTTCACAATTAAAAGGTTGCAGCAATCGAATCAATTCCTTACCAATGAATCCTAGTCCAATAATCCCAATTCGTTTCCCCGTTAGTTGTTCACCTCCATTTTTAATCCATTGCATTTCAGCCAAGTTTCTGGATGAAGGGGTTATATTTCTGATTAAGGTGATCATATTTCCCAGACACATTTCAGCAACCGACAAACGGTTTACACCACCGGTCCAACCAATGGCAATGTTTTTGGATTTGCAATATTCAATGTCTATGTTGTTCAGGCCAACCCCATATTTTGAAACAATTTTTAAGGATGGTAAGGCGTCAATCACCTCTTTATCAATAGGATCCAACCCTACTATTACAGCTTCGTAACCCTTCAAATAACTGATTAATTCTTCCTTTGAGAAAATATCTCCAAGACTATTCAATTTCGCCTCCGGGAACAATTCATTCATTTTCTGAATCAAAACAGGATGCTTAGAAAACGATGGTGAAGTTACTGCTACTCTCATCTTCGTGGGGCATTAAAAGGAATGATAGCTTCGGCTAATTCTGATAAATCCTTTATTTTTTTACAATTTATTGATGAAAATTGCGCTTCATTCTCCTCATGTGACCTTAAAACAAAATGCATTCGACAAAAATCGGCTGCGTCAAAATCTGTTTTTGCGTCTCCAACAAAAACAACCTCACGAGGGTGAAAACGATATTTATCCATCAATTCCTTGCTCCATTTTTCTTTCTTTTTTGGTGAACCGCAAACCGCTTTAAAACTGGATTTTAAACCCAGCTTTATAACAATGTAATCCATTTCTACTTGTGGAGTTCCTGAAATGATGAACAAGCTATATTTCTTCCCCATTTCAAGAATTGCTTGTTCGGCACCTTTAACAAATGGAGCATCAATAACTTGCTGGACAACCAATTCTGAAAATCGATCACACCATAGTTCTAGTTCTTTATCTGAAATCTGAATTCCTAAAAATACTTGATGGTAATGTTTTATTTTATCATATCTAGAGACACCTCCATGGGCAATATGATGCTTCACAAC
>JAHKAT010000165.1 GCA_018825925.1 Bacteroidota bacterium
CCCAACTGCCATCCTTCAACAATCGCTGGAATATTTTCGGCAGCCCAAGGCAAAGACAAAGGGCGTCCATTATTCAATACCAAGACAATATTTGGATTCACTTTGTAAATTTCTTCTAACAATTGTTGTTGATTTCCTGGCAAACCAAGTTCGGTTCTACTGCGACCTTCACCACTTTGAAAACCAATTTCACCCAATACCATCACCACTACTTCGGCGTCTTTTGCTGCTTTTTTTGCTGCTTCAAATCCAGAAAAATCGGTTGAATTAATTTCGACTTCGTTTACAAAAACTTGTTTGTTCGTCGCAACATCTGTTCCTTTAGCATATACCAAACTATTGTTTTTGTACTGTTGCATTCCCTCAAGCACTGAAACAGCCGTGTTGTCATCAGCCGCAATACGCCAGCTCCCCAACGGACTATTTTTGTCACTAGCCAAAGCGCCTATCAAAGCAATCTTTGCTCCAGATTTTTTCAAGGGCAATAGATTTTTTTCATTCTTAAGTAGAACTATAGACTTTTTAGCCATGTCTAGCACATCATCATTATGTGCTTTACTACCAATACTTGCTTTTTCGCGAGCTTCGTCACAATATTTGTACGGATCATCAAATAAACCTAATTCAAATTTTACGCGCAAAACTCTGCGTGTTGCATCATCAATTACCGACTCTTTTACCACTCCTTTTTTTACTAACGAAACCAATTCGGTTACATAAATATGCGATTCCATATCCATATCAGATCCTGCAATAGCTGCTTTTTTGGCAGCATCTGCTCCATCTGCAGCATAACCATGCGTAATCATTTCGGCAATCGATGCCCAATCAGAAACAACAAAGCCATTAAACCCCCATGCTCCTTTCAAAATATCTCTTTGCAAAAAGCTATTTCCTGTAGCAGGAATTCCGTTCAAGGTGTTGAAAGAGTTCATAAACGTACGTACACCCGCATCAACAGCTGCTTTAAAAGGTGGCAAAACCGAATTGTACAATTTAGAATTACTCATGTCAACAATGTTGTATTCTTTTCCTGCTTCTACATAGCCGTAGGCTGCAAAATGTTTAGCACAAGCAGCAATAGTTTTAAAGTCGTCTAATCTTTCGCCTTGAAAACCCGTTACTCTGGCCGTAGCGATTTTGCTTCCTAAATAAGGATCTTCACCAGCGCCTTCCATAACACGACCCCATCTTGCATCGTTTCCAACATCAACATTAGGTCCAAATGTCCAATTCAAACCAGACGAAGCTGCTTCATCAGCCGCTACTCGAGCCGAATTTTTAATTGCCGCCAGATCCCAACTTGCTGCTTCAGCTAGCGGAATCGGACTCAAAGTCTTGTACCCATGAATGACATCAAAACCAAAAATGAGGGGAATCCCTAAACGAGTTTCTTCAACTGCAATTTTCTGAACTGCTCGCACTTCTTTTACTCCACGAACACTTAAAAGTGATCCAACCCATCCTTTTTTGATGTGCTCGTATTTTTCTTCCTCAGAACCACCCACCGGTTTCGGACCTGTAAAATCCCATGAGCCATTGTATTGATTCATCTGTCCGACTTTCTCTTCCAATGTCATTTCTTTCATCAAAAGCGTAATACGTTCTTCGACAGGTTTAGAGGTATCCAAATGCTTTTTATTTTGTGCAATTCCATTTGACAATACAAATAGCAAAGCAAGCGAAAGTGTATTTAGTTGCTTGTTCATTACTTTATAGTTTAGTTAATTAATTTTTCCTTTAAAATAGTAGATTCGTTCACGAACTGCCTACCCTACTTTGATGCTTTTAATCTAATGTTTCGTGAAGTGCATCATCTGTATCACTTTATAGTGTTGACAAATTCGCAATGCAACATTATAAAACAGTATTTGCATTATTTTATATCTAAATTTTCGAATACAATAATTTATAGATACTACACCTAATAATAAGACAATCTGCTTTTTGTAAATGTACTTTGGATAGCCATAAAACAACAAGTCGATTTGAAGCATATTCAGCAACAGTTGATGTATGAAAGACGTTTTTTTAA
>JAHKAT010000166.1 GCA_018825925.1 Bacteroidota bacterium
CCCCTAGCCACTGTTACAACATAGCGTTCCGATTAAGAAACGAATCTTTAAAACAGATTACTTCCTAACACAAAAAAGGATTATTGTTGGAAGTAGTAATTTATGCTTTCCAATTGTTATTTTTAAGCTAATGAATCGAACAAATGATCTACGGTAGCTCACGTTTAGGAATGAAAAGTAGTAACTTATCCCTCTTGACTCCTCAGCCCACAACGGCTGCAGCAGATAGCGCGTGGAGTTACGACAGCACCCTAGTAGGTACCAAATACTACGAACTCTCCAATCACCTGGGCAATGTCTTGACGGTCTTTAGAGATGTGGTTAATAGTGATGCGCAAAGTGGCTATACGGTAGATGTGTCTTCTGTGGCGGATTACTCCCCCTTTGGTGTGCAGCTGGATGGGAGGACGCAGAGTGCAGAATCTTACCGATATGGCTTCAACGGAATGGAAGCTGATGACGAGGTTTCTGGCGAAGGAAATAGTTATACGGCTCAGTTCTGGGAGTATTCACCAAGAATCGCAAGACGATGGAATCAAGACCCTATCGTTAAGCCATATAAATCTCCGTATAGTTGTTTTAGTGATAATCCAATAACATTTGTAGACCCGAGGGGAGATGATGAATACTTCAATCATAAAGGGCAATACTTAGGTTCTGATGATGCCAAGACAACAACAGCTAGATTAATTAAACAATCTGATTGGGATGCAGCAGTTAATGCCATTCCTAAAGATGACAACCCTTTTAATAATGATTCGCCAAAAGCGGCATTAACCGCACCAAAAAGTAAAGTGATAAATTTTCAAAGCCTTGAGGCACAAGAAAAAGTAATGCAGGCAATGGAAGCAAAAACTGCGACTGATGGAAAGGAAACTAAAGGACGAATAGTTTTAGATATCGTCAGTGCCACGGTTTATTTAGAAGAAGATTTAAAAGCAACTAGGAGCGAGAATCATGTAACGGGAAGTGATTTTACTTATAAACTTGACGACCCAAGCACCCATTATGTGGATGGAAGTAATTTTACAAAGGTAATACTAGCAGGAGCACATACTCACCCTCAAACTCCTGATAAAAATTATTATGGACCCTCAACGCCAGAAAATGCGCATGATCCTAGATATGTTGACACTAATTCAAGTCAAAAATCAAAGACGGATGAGTATGTCCTCGATAAGGGTTTATATAAAGCAACTCCCGAAGGTACTACTGAGGAACTTGATAGAGGTACTACAAACATATCAAAAAGCTCACTTAAAACATATTCATCGACACATCCAGCACCATGATAAAAAAAATGTTATTTATTCTGACATTATTATTTTACGAGAATTATTATTCTCAAAGTAAAATTTCATATCGTGTTACTCCAAGTGTCAGCGATTCTATTCAAAAGTATCTTGACATGAATACATCCCAATATGGATGTTTATGGGAGAGCAATCAAGAATCTGTTTACTTAGTATTTTTTAAAATTGACACTGCCTTCATTGAATTAAAAAAAATAACTGATGAAACAAATCGTTTTCTATTTTTAGAAAACAAGACGATTATACCAATTATTTTTAATTCAGATATTGAATTTTCAACGGTTTTTAACACAAAAGTGGAAGAAGGAATAAAAGCAAAAAAAATTATCCTTGGAGGATATGTATTAGAAATAAACGGTAGATTCATGTCAGGTGAGGTTTTAAAGTCTTTTTATGATAGGTAAGGTCGTGCCAAGCAACATCTACCAAAATTCCACGCAAAACGGTTCGGTATACCGTACCACGCACAGAATAAGCTGGTTACAGGTACTTAATTAATTTCTGCAAAAATGAAGGTGAGAATTTTATTTCGGGATTTGTTAGCTGATATTTTTGAGACAGAGCAAATTGAAAGTCCACTACCTAGCAGTATTTTCGCAGGCAACATCCACGATCAATCGTACTTTTCAAAAAAGAATAATGATTATTATTGGATTTCAATTAGTATCAACAAGCCATGTTACACTTTCTGGATCTATTGTTACTTTTCTTGATGGATAAGTGCTTTCATTTTGGCAATTTCTATATCTGAAGTCATTATCAATTTCCAGACATCATCTTCGCTTAGTGTGGTTTTAGGGTAGCCCATATCCATTCGAATCAATCTGAACAGTTCGATATAAATCAGGAAATGACGCATGTCTGTTGTTTCGTTATTGTTGGTGTATCTTGTCCATTCAATGAATTTTTGCAAGATGTTATCGGGCGCATAAATCAGTAAATCTTTCTTGATATCCATGATTCGTATGCCGAGCTTTTCTGTTGAAATGGTTTTTTTTGTTTTTGAGTCTTTGATTAAGTCAAAATAGATACTGAAAATCTCGTGATATACATTGTATTTCTTCTCCGAAAGCTGACTTTGAATATCCTTGATTCGGTCATGTTGTTTCTTGATGATGTAGCCTAGTCCAGAGGTCAGGATAACCAGTAAGACAACAGCGATTTCGGAAATGGAGATGGAATATTCGATGGTATTCATTGCGGCGTTATATTGTTGGAATTAAGCTTTTAAGATGTAATTCAGCATTTGCTGGCATGCTTTGGGCTTCAAAACTTTTGACATTACGAATGATATTTTGGGCTCTAACAACTTTGTCAATTTTATATTGAGGTAAGCCCCAGTTTGTAGGCAGGTTTTCAATGGCTTTATAGAAATATTCTTTTTGGTTTGAACAAAACCAATAAGCCCCTCCAACAATATGTTGTTCTAAAGCATAAGAGTCGTAGACATATCCATTTAGTGCATTCCAATATTTAACCAAACGGATTGTTGGTTTTATCAGGTAGCCATTACTCTGATTTTTATCTGTTAAAGTTTGATTGAATCCATTTGGGTCTGTACTCATCCAACCTTGGTAGCTTGAAGAAGGTGCTGGAATTTGTATAGAACCCCATAAATTGATATAGCCTGGCACCAAGTCAAATTTGATGTGGTTTAAGCTAAGAACTACCGTTGGATGGCTTTGAGCTATCTCTGATGTAGTATATTTGTTTTGAGCGAATCGTTTTAATCGGTCAATAAAGGTTTGAGGTTTTAAGGCTGTGTTATTTGCAAAAAGAATCATATAATCAATATCCGATCGCGTATCTGCCTTTCTTGGCAATATGGTTCCTCTTGTAGAGGATCCGAATCTGAATTGCTGTTTGATGTCTGTCTGAAAATAGGCTGTAAGTCTTTTATTCAGCGTAGTGATGGAAGTTGTAATGTTTTCTTTTTCAGTAGTAGATAAGACCAAATTGCTGGCCGTATCAGTCAGGTGCTTTTGTACAGACATATGTGCTTATAAATTGAGTTCGTCGTCAGTATATTCAGATGTGAAACCTTTATTAAAGTTTTTCTTGGCTTTCATATAGTCCTCGTCATTTGTGATTGGAGCACTACTGCATTTCATGGTGTATTGTTCCGTAAGGTTTTGGAGTTCATCTGAAATTTCTTTGTCGGTAATAAATTGGTCAAGATATCTGCCTTCACTGTTTCTGATTTTTTTGAAAATTAAATTCAAATCGTTTGCGATACTTTCATGTTTGTTGGCCAAATCAATTTTACTCTTGTAATCGGTAAAGGTTGTCGTGTATAAGATTAAAAAACCACCAAGCGCACCTAAGATGTTTACAATCGCTTGAAGCCAATCACTATTAGGAAACTTATCCCAAATTCCCACATTCATTATGGTACTAAATGATGCGGCAATTGTACCTAATATTAATGCCCATTGGAATCGGTCACTTTCAACTTTAATCCGTCTTGCAGCATTAAAATGCGTGCTTTTTTTATAATGACAATCTACTTTCAATTTACGTAAGGCCAGTAGTGTTTTGCTTTCAGTTTTGTTATCCATACGCTGCTCTAGCTTTTGCATCCCGAAGCATCGCATCCAATGTAAACAAGATGTGTTCTCGGTCTTGGTTAGGTAATTTTTGAATAGAAAGAATCTTACTGATAATACCTTGATCGACTTGAATATCTTCTTTACCTACAAGGAAGTCTAAAGACACTTCCAATGCTTCTGCCAGCTTCATTGCAACGTCAATCGAAGGCTTTGCTTCGCCTCTTTCATAACGGCCAAGTATGTTGGCATGAATTCCAGCTTTTTGAGCAAGGTCATTTTGAGAAAGTTTTTTCTCTTTTCTAAGTTCTGCCAATCTTTTTTCGAAACTCATATGTCGTTAAATAAACACTAAAAGGTGGTGTTTAGGCAAATATACCTACAAAAAAGTGTAGTTAAAAACATGTTTGATTGGAATTAAACACACGATTAGTTATGTTTGTACCTGAAAGTGTATCAAAAAATAAATTTTTCCACAATGCAAGAAAATTTCACTTCCTGTTCTCATAAAACAGATTTCACCAACCCCGAAAGCTTGCTTTACAACAATGGTATTTTACAATTAACGGCTTTAGGTGGCATCAAACTGGATGGTTTGGACAGAATGCGAACCACGCTAAAAGTGGAACTGGTTGAAAGTCCTCGGCCACCTTTGCGGCACAACTTGGATTTGTACAACGATGTGCAGGTGGAGAAGTTTATTCGCAAGATTGCGGAACGCTTGGAAGTGGGAACTAGCATTGCGGAAGCCAGTTTAAGTGAACTCACCCAAAACTTAGAAGAATACCGCTTGCAACAAATCAAGGAGAATGCACCTGAGGTGTATCAATCTCCCAAACTCACACCCGAAGAGGCCGAGGCAGCCAGTCAGTTTTTGAAAGAACCCAATTTGCTTGAACGAACCAATGAACTCATAGGAGAATCGGGCGTGGTGGGTGAAGAAATCAACCGACTCATCATGTTTTTGATTTTCACCAGCCGCAAGCGTCAACAACCTTTGCACGTGGTGAGCTTGGGGAGCAGTGGCGCAGGAAAAACCCACCTGCAGGAAAAGGTGGGAGAACTGATCCCAACAGAAGATAAAATTGAAATCACGACTTTATCGGAAAACGCCTTTTACTATTTTGGGCAACGAGAACTAAAAAACAAATTGATACTGATTGAGGATCTGGACGGAGCTGAAAACGTGCTGTATCCACTCAGAGAATTACAATCCAAGAAACGCATATCCAAAACCATCGCCATGAAAAACACCAAAGGCGAGACGCGCAGTGTCCATTTGGTGGTGGAAGGTCCGGTAAGTGTATCGGGTTGTACAACTAGAGAACATATTTATGAAGACAATGCCAACCGTTCGTTTTTGATTTATTTGGATGAAAGCGAAGAACAAGATCAAAAAATAATGGCCTATCAGCGGGCAAAAAGTGCCGGAAACTTGGACGAAGCCAAGGAAGAAGCGGCAGCCCAACTGCTTTGCAACTGTCAACGCTTGCTAGAACCCGTAAAAGTGGTAAATCCCTTTGCTGAAAAATTGCAGATCCCCAAAGAAGTATTTAAGCCACGAAGAACCAACAACCACTATTTGCAGTTCATTGAGGCAATTACTTTCTATCACCAGGCACAACGAGAAAAGAAATACGACAAGGCCACAGGAGAAGAATACATTGAAACCACTTTGGAAGACATTGCAGCGGCCAATAAACTGATGAAAGAAGTGCTACTGCGCAAAAGTGATGAACTCACGGGAGCGTGCAGATACTATTTTGAACGCCTAAAAACTTGGCTCAAAGAAGAAAGCAAAACGGCCTTCACCAACCACCAAGCAAGAACGGCACTCAGAGAAAACCACAGCAACCAAAAACGCTACATGCTCCAGTTGCAACAAGCAGGACTTGTAGCCAAAGCCAAGGGAGACCAAAAGAAAGGGTTTTATTATCAGGTGGTGAATCTGCAGGAGTTTGAAGCGTTAAAGTCGGGTATTACAGGCGCATTGGATGCTGTTTTTGGCAAAATAGACCCAGTAGTCCAAAGTTCACCAGCAGTTCAAAACCCAAGTGAACCGCTTGAACCTAAGCGCAGAGGGCGAAAGCCCAAGCAGTTCATTCCATCTCAAGAGGTATGACCGAGCTATTATTTTAAGAAAATCAGCATCAAAAGTCAAAGGTCAAAAGTCAACAGTCAAAAAAAATGAAACACTTACCCATCAAGAACCCCAGTTTTGAGTACATCGAGCGCGGTTTTCGCCAGTGGTTGGATGTGCAGGGCTTTGCCCCAACGACCGTTTACGCCTTGCCCAATCACCTCAGAGAATTTCTCTACTACTTAGAAACAGCCCATCAAATTAGCCAGGTGCGCCAGATAGAAGCCAAACATTTTAAAGAATATTACCAAGGTCTTTCCATGCGCAGCAACACCCGCAAGGCAGGAGCTTTGAGCAATGCCTATTTGAACAAACATTTGGATGCACTTTCGAAGTTCTCGCAGTATTTGCGGAAAACCACTCGTTTGGATCTTCCTTTTTTCTCGCTTCGCAGAAACAAGCAGGACAGTAAAACGATAGAAATTGTGAGCCTAGAAGAAATAAAAGCCTTGTTTTCGGCCACAGATATTCACGTTCCCGGAACGATATACGACGCCATTGCCAGTAGAGACAAAGCACAGTTGGTGTGTTTGTACAGCTGCGGACTGCGCAGAAACGAATGCTATCATTTGGATTTGGGCGACATCAACTTTGACAGAAATATCCTACATGTCAGAAAAGGCAAGAACTACAAAGAACGCTTTGTTCCCTTTAGTGAGAAAAGCAAAAAAGTACTACAAACCTACATCTATGACCATCGGCCATTTTTTAAACTTTCGGGCAATTTAAACGCCTTGTTTTTGAGTGCACAAGGCAAACGAATGGGGTATTTGAGTATGTCGCTGCGCTTGAAAAGCCTCATTGATAAAACCGAACTCATTGACCTAAAGGAAAAGAACGTGACGTTGCACACGCTTCGCCACAGCATTGCTACACACCTTTTGGAATCTGGAATGGACTTGGAGAAAATCAGTCGTTTTTTGGGGCATTCCAGTTTGGAGAGTACGCAGATTTATACACACATTTTGGAAAAGGATAAAAAAACGCACTATGAAAACTTTTAGAAATTATCTGTTAGCCGAAGACAAGAGTCAAGCCAGTATAAGCATTATTGAGCGCAGTGTGTATAGTTTTTTGAATTGGTGCGAAGACCAGCGTTTGGAAGTAGAACAGGTGCATTACAGCGACCTTTTGGCCTATATGAAACATCTGCAAAGAAGAGAAGTGAAACAGCGCACCGTGCAAATGGCCATTTCTCATTTAAAGCATTTTTTCACCTGGCAACTGCGTCAGGGCAAGCGAAGCGACCAACCCACTGAAGGTATTGAGGTGAAAGGCGTGCAACGCACCTTTTTGTATCATACTTTACCGCTTCAAAAACTAGAGACCTTGTACAAGCTCTACCAAGGCAACGCAGCATTTTTGTCGGGAAAGTATCTACCTTGGGAAGAGCAGTCGCATTATGCCACCAAGACCAGACAAGTCGTGTATGGTTTGGTGATTTGGCAAGGTTTGGGCGTAGGTGAATTGAAGCGAATGAAAGTAGAAGATGTGAAGCTGCGTGAAGGACTTTTACACGTTGAAGGATCTCGGCGCAGTAACGAAAGAAGTTTGCAATTGCAATCCACCCAAATGATGGATTTGATGGAATATTTACTGCACGTGCGACCTTGGTATCAAAAACAAAACCCAGAGCCCACAGAACTCTTGTTTATGACTTCAAAAGGCGGCGAATGGGGCAACAACTTCATGCACGGCTTTTTGAGTGATTTAAGCAATAAAGAACCACAAATCACCAGCATGAAACAACTGCGGGCAAGTGTGATCACCCACTGGCTCAAAACCCATAACCTACGCCAAGTGCAATACATGGCAGGACACCGCTATGTAAGTTCTACGGAGGCGTATCGGGTGAATGATCTAGCCGATTTGCAGGAGGATATTGTGAAGTTTCATCCGTTTTGAAGTCTATTTTTAGGGCGTTTAATAATTTATGGATACATTTGGATACGTTTTGGATATATCCATAAAATAAATCAAGAAATGAACAATAAGTTGGAATTTAGCAGTAGTTTTTTTCAGCAGATAATGAAACTATTAAGTGTTATAGATAGCTTCAAAGGGAACTGGGAAGCTGTAGAGTTAAAACACTCTCAACACTTGAAAGAGCTTCGTAAAATAGCCACCATTGAAAGTATCGGTTCGTCTACACGTATAGAAGGAGCAACATTAACAGATCAAGAGGTAGAAAAATTGCTAAAGTCTGTGAAAATCACTCAGCTCACTACACGCGATCAGCAGGAAGTTGTTGGTTATTACGAAACCTTGCAAATCATTTTAGACAACTACCAAGACATTGAATTATCGGAAAGATACATCCATGGTTTGCATGGTTTGTTGTTGAAACACAGCGGAAAAGACCAAAGTCACAAAGGCAAATACAAAGCCCTTTCCAACCAAGTGGTGGCGAACTATCCAGACGGCACACAACGCACCATTTTTAGAACAACAGAACCTTCCATGACTTCAAAGGAAATGGAAGATTTATTGTTTTGGTACAAAGAGCGTAAAGCAAAAGCAGATATGCATCCAGTCATCATCACAGCTGCGTTTGTTTATGAGTTTTTATCCATTCACCCCTATCAAGACGGAAATGGTCGTTTATCGAGGTTATTAACCACTTTGCTTTTGATGCAGCAGCAATATGAATTTGTGCAATACATTTCCTTTGAACATATTATTGAAGAACGAAAAGAGGATTATTACAGAGCCTTGATGGATGGCCAGAAAAACCGCTATCAGCCAAGCGAGAAAATTGACAAATGGATCTTGTTCTTTTTGGATAGTCTGGTGACATTGATACAACGACTAGAAGCTAAATATGAGGTGTATAGCAAGCTTTCAAAAAGCATAAACGACAGGCAAAAAGAAGTGTTAGAGTATGTGAAAAAGCAGTATAAAGTTAGAATGAGTGATGTGGAGAAAGCTTTTGAGTCGCACTCACGAAATACGTTAAAAAAGGACATGACCTACCTTGTCAATGAAGGATTATTAATCAAAACAGGCGATCTAAAAGGAACACGATACCACTATCCAGAAGAGTTCACAAACAAAGAACACTAATGAATAAAAAAGGGAGGAAATAAGGTCTTCGGCTTTTCATCACCCCTCTCACCAAAAACATATCTGCAAGGGTAAAATGCACTTCACTGCGTTACGCCCTTGCAGCTACCGTTCACTACGCCCTCGTTCGAAACTCTCTCGGGCTATTCACTTGTTTTGGTTCGGTGGTTCTTCATGCACCTCAGTCGCAGCTACTCAGCCACCCCAAAGCCCTGAAAAGGTGTAAACGAGTTTATTTGTTGGGGTGTCACCGCAGCTTGTTGTCTGGCTCGCCGCTTCATCGCTCAGGCTGCGGGACTGTCACAACACTTGTAAAAGCCATGTTTCTCAGCCACTTGAATCAAGCCGCTTCGTACACCCCACAAAGCACAGTTCGCTGCATTGCATTGCACTCACAGCGCTTTCTCTTCCAACGCGCAAGAACAAGTGTTGCGCCAGTCCCTTGTGTAGTGCCTACATAGGTCGCTCCCGTTTGCTAAAACTGCACTATACGACTCCCACCTTCGCTCAACTCGCTATGGCTACGCGCACTCCACAAAACCTCCGCTGCACTTCGGTATTTGTTACGTTTTAGTTAGTAAGGTATCGTGTCGCTCCGCTGGCGCCTACCGCGGGTTGCTCATTTTTAGGGTTGGCTTTTCCGTTGCTCTACAAAGCCAACCCTAAAAATCGAGCGTTTTGCCCTTGTGTGATATGGGCAAAAACATCTTTGAAACGAAGTACTCCTTTTGATGTATTAAGGGCAAAACAGAACAATATTTATCAAAAATAAATTATCTTTAAAACCAGTATGCACGGTCAAAATTTTTCGTCATTTTCGAATCCTCCCAATCTAGGGGAGAAATCCTTTTTTTCTAGCACTGGTCTAGCAAAAACGAGGGGCAGAGTGGAAAAACAGTTAGATTACTCACCCTTTGGGGTGCAATTGGATGGGAGGACGCAAGGGAATCAAGGACGTTTCGGTTTCCAAGGTCAAGAAATGGATGATGAAATCAAAGGCGAGGGTAACTCTGTTAATTATAAGTACAGAATGCACGACCCGAGGGTGGGGAGGTTTTTTGCGGTGGATCCAATGGCCAAAATATACTCATATAATAGTCCTTATGCATTTAGTGAAAACAGAGTGATTGATGCAATTGAATTGGAAGGTTTAGAGATATTTGCAATTCGCGATAAAGGTTATGCATTAGCATTAGATCACCTTCAGCATTCTGATGCCTTAGTAGTTTATGATGAAAACAACAAAATTGTAGACCAGACGATGGGGCAAAATTTCAAGTATCAGGATTTA
>JAHKAT010000009.1 GCA_018825925.1 Bacteroidota bacterium
AAAAGAAAAAGAAGAGAAAATCGAAGTTCTAGGTCAAAACAGAGCTGATTACCAACTTAAAATTCAAGCCTTATCAGTGGAGCGAGAAAAATTTATTCAACAAAAAAATGCAGAAAACAAAGATTCGAATGTCGATGATTTTGGAACTAGCATTAACAAAAGTATTTTTGAAAAAGCTCAAAAGTTGGGTTACAAAAAGAAAAGTCTTTAGATTTGACACGTGAAAAAACAATGGGAATTTGAAGTCGTTATAGGTAAAATTGAATCCTTAAAACTTCATTATTTATGCTTTCCAAGAGCGTCAATAATTGAAATGAATGAAGCGTCTGAAAAAAACCTATTTAAACAAAGGGTATGGATCCATATAGGCGAATCTATATCTTGGCAAGGAGCTTTTGTTGGTTTAGGCAACGGCGATGGTTATATCACGATTTCACAAGCACGCATGAAAAAATTCGGGCTTCAACTAGGTGATCTATGCAAGGTTAAATTAGAAAAAGATGAGTCTGAATTTGGCATGCCTGTACCCGAGGAATTGATCGCTGTTTTTTCTGTCGAACCACTTTATGTAAAACATTTTGAGCAACTTACAAAAGGAATGCAACGCTACATTTTGTATTATATCGATCAAGTGAAAAGTACAGAGAAACGAGAAGAACGCGCCCTACTTTTAATGAATAATCTCGTGAAGCATCAGGATAAAAAAATCACCTTCAGGCTTTTATTGGGAAAAGATTGATTTAGAATACCAAGAGTAGACCAATCCCTTGGTCGTTGTTTTTAACACATTCCTTATCTTTGCAAAAAAAAAGTTAAAATGCAGATCTATCTCGACAATGCCGCAACTACTCCCGTAGCCCCAGAAGTTACTGATGTAATGATAGATGTATTGAAAAATAACTTTGGGAACCCATCCTCAAGTCATTATTTTGGCAGACAAGTGAAAGCACTTATCGAGAATTCAAGACGATCAATTGCCAAGCATATAAACTGTCATTCCTCTGAAATAATTTTCACTTCTGGTGGTACAGAAGCGGATAATATGGCCTTGCAAATTGCAGTAAAAGAATTGGGTGCAAAACGCATTATTACGACCTGCTTGGAACACCATGCGGTTGGTCACACTGCCGATGCTATTGCAAACAAAGAAGATATTTCAGTGGTACATTTAAAAGTAGATCAATTTGGAAATATTCAACTTTCTGAATTAGAGACTTTGCTTTCTGATGGTGTGCCAACTATCGTTTCTTTGATGCATGCTAATAATGAAATTGGAACCTTGCTACCTTTAAAAGAGGTGAATGAAATTTGTAAAAAACACAATGCTCTTTTTCATAGCGATACGGTACAAACCATGGGCCATTACGCTTTCGATTTACAGGAATTAGATATCGATTTTATTACCTGCGCTGCTCATAAATTCCACGGACCAAAAGGCATTGGTTTTTTGTATGCGAACAAAAAGAACAAAATTGTTTCATTTATATACGGAGGAGCTCAAGAGCGTGGCTTGCGCGGTGGAACTGAAAATACAGCTGGAATTGTCGGTTTGGCCAAAGCGATGGACCTTGCTTATGAAGATGTTGCTGAACATCAAAAGCATGTTCAATATTTGAAAACATTTATGATGGAATCAATAACGGCAAACATTCCAGGGACTTCTTTTCATGGAGAAACCCATCCTACTAAAAGTCTTTACACAGTACTTAACGTATGTTTGCCAAGCACCAGTAAATCAGGGATTTTATTGTTTACTTTGGATTTAAAAGGAATCGCATGTAGTGGCGGAAGTGCTTGTTCTAGTGGCGCCAACAAAGGTTCACATGTACTGGAGGGCATCAAGGCAGACCCTAGCCGACCAAATGTGCGGTTTTCATTTAGCCGCTATACTACACAAGAAGAAATAGAATTTGCAGTCAATGCACTCAAAGAAATTTATCATCCCATTGCGATAAATGCATAAAAAATGGCGATGTTCAATTCATCGCCATTCTTATTGTAAGATATTCGCTTTAAAAATTCACTCGTAATGTCGCCATAAAGTTGCGACCCGGCGAGGAGATATTCGAGGCAAAAACACGATAGTTTTGATCTAAAATATTTTCACAAGCCAATTGTAATCCAATATATTTAGAGAATTGATAATTCATGCGAAGGTTTAAGGTATACCAAGCTGGCATGCCCAATGCTGTTGCATTTGCGAAATTATCTTCACCCAACATATTGTAATCTTTCACTCGTTTCCATCCACTAAATAAGCTGAAAACATCAGCTCTAAATTTATTGATTTTAAAACTGAAACCCATTTTTCCGAAAGTCGGGGGTATATGATCCAAAGGCTGGTCGGTTGTATCTGTAACAATTCTTCCATAAGTATGGTTGAGGGTTCCAAAAATACTCAAGCGCTCTGTTAAATTCCCAGAAATACCACCTTCAAACCCATAAACATAGGCTTGCGCAGAATTGGTTGTTGTTGTTACTTGACTTAACTGACCTTTGTAAAGGATAGAATCCTGTCCGTTGAATTGACCTTTTTGAACGGTTAGAGCATTTTCTAAAAACGAGGCATAACCGGTTGCCGAAATCGTTATTCGGTTGTAGAATGTTTTCGAAACGCCAACTTCTCCATTGTAAATATATTCGGGTTTTAAACTAGGATTCGGTACAATAACATTTCCCGGTTGCGAGTCAAACACTTTCGTCAAATCATCCACATTGGGAGCTCTAAATCCAGTACTTCCAAGCAAGGTAAATCGCCAGTCTTTGGTTGGACGGTAAACCAAGCCGACATTTCCATTCAAAGCTACATTAGACTGATTGATAGAACTATACGGAAAAGGAAAGAAAGTTTGATCTACAAAATTTGCTCCTAAGCCCACATACGTTCCACGCACTCCCGCATTTAAAATTAATTTTTCATTCAACTCAAATGCATCCGTTACATAAATGGCTGCAGATTGCATCTTCGATCCTCCGTCTGGATATCTCGTACTAATTGGCGCAGTGGTGTCGGCTACTATATCTTCAGTAAATGCTCTCGATTTTACGTCGTTATAATATCCTTCCACTCCATAACGTATTTCGTGCTTTCCAATTCTTTTTTCAAAATCTGCATTTAAACTATAAACAGAAACATTCTCTATTTGCTGATTTAAGAAGTTTTTCTGAAAACGTCTGTCATTTCTGCTTTCTTCGATTCCTTGATATCCTAAAATAATCCTAGCCTCATCGTACAAAAGCGTTTTGCCGGTCAGCAATAATGTGTATGAAGCAAACAAGCGTTCTTGAGGCCCATAGTACCATTCAGCAAACTTTGGTTTACCTCCAGAAACCTGAGTCAATCGATCGTAACGAGGAATATCTGAAGAAGTTGAATATTGAAAATTCAAACGGTGTTCTACATTTTCATTTTGAATGTAGGTGAATTTTTGCAAAAAGTCTACTTGAGAATAACCTGATTTTACCTGCAGATTCGTGTCTAAATTTACAAAAGCACTGTCTTTTCCATCTACTCGGTCCACGTAAAAACTTCGATTTCCAAATGTCGAATAAAACGGATTTCGCACAGCTCCTTGACGTAAGTCTCCAAAGTCGGAATAAGTGAATGAAGTCAAACTTCCAAATCGTTTTCCGGCAACGCTGATATCCACATGCTCTGCAGTTCCGCTATTTGCCGAGGTGAAACGACCAAAAGCTGATCCTGTTACCAAGGCTTTATCGGTAGTCGATAATTGTGGGTTTTTGGTGTAAAAATGCATCACACCGCCCAATGCATCCGAACCATAAATAACAGAACCAGGACCATAAACAATTTCGACCCGATCCATGGTCGCATTGTCCATAGTAATGATGTTTTGAAGGTGACCACCACGATAAATCGCATTGTTCAAACGAACACCATCTACCACCATTAAAACACGATTGGTTTCAAATCCACGAATAATAGGTGAGCCGCCCCCTAATTGACTTTTTTGAACCATCACATTTCCGGAGTTTGAAAGTACATCCGCCATTGAGGTTTGATTCATATTCTCTAATTCCGTTGCACTAAGCACTTGGATTTTTTGTGAAACATCACCTTTTTTCTCTTCAAACTTGTTGGCCGAGACTACCACCTCGTCAAGCTCATTCATTTTTTCAAATAAACTAACCTTAAAATTCAAGCTTTTCAAATCAGCATAAGAAATTAATTTATCGGCATAATTGTTTGCTGATATAAAAACCATAACAGAGTTTGATTCTGCTTCTAAAACACCTGTAAGTTCAACTAAACCTTTCGCATTTGAGTTGAATGTTTTGGTCGTTAATCCTTTCAAAACTAGTTCGACCTTGGCATTTTTTATCGGTTGTAAATTGGTATTATTTGTAATATATAGGTCTTGACTGAATGCAAAAAAATTGACAATCAGCACCAGACACAAAGTTAAATTCTTCATGTAATTGGAAATAAAATTAAAAACACTTAACTGTAGTTCAGGTAGTTAGGCAGCGTTTACTTCCGGCGGATCTAGTGAACTTTGAAGAAATTGAAAGGAATAATTATCCTTAAAACCAATTTTTATTTTTGGAGTTAACTCCTTTGTTTCCAACAAAAAAGCGGAGAGTTGGAAAGGAATATAATCCAACGATAGTTTTTTCATTACTGATTGGCCAAAAGGATTTTGGTCTGAATGTTCTTCGGCATATTTGCGAATGAGTTCTTTCTCGTAAGAATCTTCAATACAAACCACTGAAAGATTACCATTTTCATTGCTCCGGTTCAAGATATCGTACATTTTACCTTTAAAAACAAATTCTTTGGAGTGAATCCACTGTATTTCAGATTTTTGAACTGCATCAAAAGTAAAGTACACTTTTTGCATTTCCCCAAGTAAAGGTCGTATTCGATGTTTAATGGCGCGTTTATGCTCCTTTTGTTTAAGCACTAATTCCAGTGATCGCCCCGCTTGTAACCAGGAGAGCAAAACGACAAAAAAGAGAACAAATGTGGCTTTCACGAAACAAATATACCTAATTTCGAAATTCAAAAGCACACAAAATTGACAGAAACCGTCCATCTAAAAGTTCAAAAAACAGCAAGGTTATTGCATCTTAAGGGAAATAAATCGATCAAAGATCATTTATTGATTTGTTTGCACGGTTATGGCCAGTTAGCCCCCTACTTTTCAAAAAAATTCGAATCGCTCTTACCGAAAGTGGATGTCTTGATACCAGAAGGTCTGAATCGTTTTTATCAACAGGGTAGTTCTGGAAGAGTAGGCGCTAGTTGGATGACCAAAGAAGAACGCACTACGGACATACTAGACAATGCTGCTTACTTGAAGCAAGTACTGGATCAATATTTCCTCAGTTATCCTAAGATCTCGATTTATGGTTTTTCACAAGGCGGAGCAACGGCAGCACGTTTTTTTCAAGCTGACTCGCGAATCAATCAATTAATTGTGGCAGGGAGCGACTACCCTATCGACTTACAAACAGTTGAATTTAGGTTAGATAAACGAAAGAAAGACTTTATTTTAGGAACCAATGATCCCTACTTTGATACTCAAATTCAAAAAGATGTTCTAAGTTTGTATTCGGAAAACAACTTTACTGTACACATTTTTGAAGGTGGACATGAAGTAAACGCCCAACTTATTGAACAATGTTTAAGGTAACACAAGGTTTGGCATAGTTTCTGTTTACATAGTTAAAATGATAAAAATGAAATATTTATTTGGAGCGTTGCTTTTAATGGCGACATACAGTTTCGGACAAGACGCAAAGTCGCAAGGTGTATTGGATAATCTTTCTAAAAAGATGAAATCACAAAACACTTTTTATATAGAGTTCAATGCTAATATTAAAAATAGTGCGTCGGGAATGAACGATTCTGAAACCGGAAAAGGTTGGGTAAAAGGTGATAAATTTTATGCTTCTTATGGTGAAAACACCATTATTTCCAATGGTTTAAAAACATGGACTGTTGTAAAGGAAGAAAAATCTGTTTATGAATCTTCCGCCAGTGAGGATGATGAAGACGGTATTAATCCAAAAAAACTAATGACCATTTGGGAATCTGGTTTCAAAAACAAGTTTGACAAAATGGAAACCTTTAGCGGAACATCCTGTTATGTGATAAATCTGTATCCAAAAAATCCAGCAAAAGTGGATTATCATACTATCGTTTTATATGTTGCTAAAAATGAAAATGAATTGAAAAAAGCAATTATGAAGACCAAAGATGGTACGACGATGACTTATAACTTGACAAAATTTCAAGGAAATCCTTCCGTTGAAGATTCAAAGTTTGTTTACGATTCTAAAAAATATCCTGGATATACGTTGATTAGAGACTAAAATTCAGCCTAAAATTTAATTCAAGGACTTCCTAAAAGAAGTCCTTTTTTTGTTCTCTCAAAAACTGAATGAAAATACCGCACCTTTTAATCCAATGATTTGAATTACAGTAAACTCGACTCTTAATTCATTGATATTAAAAACGATACAGCTTTTTACAACATTCCCCAGATATTCAATAAAGTGGAAATTGTAAAAAGGACGAATAACGAAACATTTAAAAAATCATTCTTCTTGAAATCGTCTTGAATATCTTTTTTTTGTCCGATTTTATATCCAAAATAAACAACCGAACACAAACCTAAAACCAGAACACTTAATTTGAAGAATACATTTTCAATAACATCAAGATCTAAAAGGAAATTTTGTCTGAATATTTTTTGTTTTTCAACCTGGGATAGTTTCGGGTGAGCGTTGAAAACAATAAGCCAACAAACGTTCATATAAACTGGCACAGCACCGGCGATTATAAAAATAAAATACACTCCATTTCGTTTCATAATTTTCAGCTTAAAATAAATAACCTTATTTAAAGTGAAAGGTTTATTATACCGATTCACCAACAATATATCCAAATATACAAATTCAATTTAAGTAGAAAATTGAAAGAAATAAGGCAGGGAAATTGAGTTCAAGGCTTTTCAAATTACATGGAGCTTTATTTTGTTATATAAACCGTATCTTTGCCCTCCCAAATCAGGAATATGTCAACTTTTCAAGAATTAAATTTATCAAAATTCATTTTGCGCTCTTTGGAGGATTTGGGGTTTACCACACCCACTCCTATTCAGCAAGAATCGTTTTCTGTAATCTCGTCTGGTAGAGACATCATTGGTTTGGCGCAAACAGGAACGGGAAAAACGTTGGCTTACGGTTTACCTATTTTAAACCAGCTGAAATACGGTGTTCAAATTCCGCCGCGTGTTTTAATTTTGGTACCTACGCGTGAACTCGTTGTTCAAGTAGTGGAAATGCTACAAAATGCTAGCAGTCATCAAAACCTAAGAATTATGGGTATTTATGGTGGTGCAAATATTAATGTACAACGAAAAAAAATTGGCGAAGGCACCGATATTTTAGTTGCTACCCCTGGACGACTGTACGATCTTTGTGTGGATGGCGCCCTGACTTTAAACGCCGTCAAACAATTGGTAATCGACGAAGTAGATGTAATGTTGGATCTAGGTTTTCGATTTCAATTGACCAATTTATTTGAGATTCTTCCTACTAAAAAACAAAACATTTTGTTCTCGGCAACCATGACCGATGAAGTGGAAATATTAATCAATGACTTTTTCAATGCCCCACAAAAAATTTCTATTGCTTTAAGTGGCGAACCTTTGAAAAATATTGCTCAGTCAGCTTATCCAGTGAAGAATTTTTACACTAAATTCAATTTGCTGAAACATTTACTTTCTCAACAAGAGGACATGAATAAGGTACTTGTGTTTACGGCGAGTAAAAAGATGGCCGATCGACTGCACAACTGTTTTTTAGAAGAAGCTTGGGGAAACCGAATTTCTGTAACACACTCCAACAAATCACAAAATCATCGTTTTGCAGCATTGGAAGACTTTGAATCTGGAAATGTGCAAGCCTTAATCACCACCGACGTAATGGCGCGAGGAATTGATATTGAATCGGTTAGCCACGTAGTAAATCTAGACGTACCTCGTTTTCCAGAAAATTACATTCACCGAATTGGTCGAACAGGCCGAGCCAATAAAATTGGAAATTCAATTACTTTTTATACTGAAAATGAATTTGAATTTGTTCAAGGTATTGAAGAGTTGATGCAAATGGAGATCAATAAAATTGAATTTCCAGCAGAAGTTGAAATCTCGAAAGAATTAACGCCAGACGAGGTTCAAAAAACCAATGAAGGTCAATCGAATCACCAGTTGAAAAACGCAGAGCCTTCTGGTCCGGCATTTCACGAAAAGATTGCGAAAAACAAAAAAGTCAACTTGGGCGGTAGTTATAAACAAACCATCAAAACAAAGTTCAAGAAACCAAGAACCAAAGGAGATAAAATTGGGAATAGAAAGCGAAAATAATCTGTAAACATCAGTCATTGATGTGATTACATCGTTTTAATCCTACTTTTTAAGCTATTAAAAAGTCAATATTTCTTCTAAGACTTGATTTAATTTATTCTTTGGCAAGAAATTATCCTCCAATTCATTCGCAAAAGGAATCGGTGTATCTAAACTTGCTAATCGTTTTACAGGAGCATCCAGTGCTTGAAAACAATTTTCATTAATCAACGAAGACAGTTCCCCTCCTATTCCACCAGTTAAACAGTCTTCATGCAAGACCAATACCTTACCTGTTTTATTTACAGAAGCATAAACTGTTTCCATATCCAAAGGTAGAAGAGTTCGTAAATCAACTATTTCTATCGAGTATTCCGGGAAATTTTTAGCAGCCTCTAGCGCCCAATGCACACCCATTCCATAGGTTATTATCGAAAGGTCTTCACCTGCTTGTTTAATATTTGCCTTGCCAATTTCACAATTAAAATATTCTGTTGCAACCTCATCCTTAATACTTCGATACAGATTTTTATGTTCAAAAAATAGAACAGGATTCGGATCTTCGATAGCTGCTATTAGCAAGCCTTTGGCTTCTGCTGGGGAAGATGGATAAACCACTTTTAAGCCTGGCGTATGAGTAAACCAAGCCTCATTACTCTGAGAATGAAACGGTCCGGCTGCCGATCCTGCACCAGTTGGCATACGAACAACGACATCAGCGTTTTGTCCCCAACGCCAATGAATTTTAGCCAAATTATTCACAATTTGATTGAATCCACACGTCACGAAATCAGCAAATTGCATTTCTATCACCGCTTTCATTCCGGCAATACTCAAACCAAGTCCAGCACCTATGATTGCAGATTCACAAATTGGGGTGTTGCGGACACGGCCTTTACCAAATTCTTCCACAAATCCTTCCGTAACCTTAAAAACACCACCATATTCTGCGATGTCCTGCCCCATAATCACCAAGTCCTTGTGATGACGCATCGCCAATCTTAGGCCATCTTGAATCGCATCGATGAATCGCATTTCTTTAGTTTCACCAGAAGCTGGTATTTCATTGAATTGATAAGGGAAAAATAAATCGCGAATCTCATCCTCTGTGTTGGGAATAATTCTTGGTTCATCAAAAGCCAACTCCAAACCATCGGCTATTTTTTGACGATTTCGCTCTTTGATCTCGCTGATTTCTTCCTCGGTAATTATTTCATTGTCAATCAGAAACTGTTCATAATTGGTAATAGGATCAAATTTTTGCCATTCGTCTTGTAAACCCTCCGGATAATACTTGGTACCCGATGCCTCTTCGTGACCTCGCATTCGGAAGGTCATAAATTCCAATAAAACAGGTTTAGAATTTTCGCGAATATCTTCCGATAAACGTCGAACCGTTGAAATTACTTCCAAAATATTATTTCCATCGACTTTTTCAGCATGCATTCCATAGCCTATTCCCTTATCGATGAATTGTTTACATCTAAATTGTTCGCGACTTGGTGTACTCAAGCCCCAACAATTATTTTCAACAGCAAAAATCACCGGTAAATCCCACACAGAAGCCACATTCAATGCTTCGTGAAAATCACCCTCAGAGGCTCCACCATCCCCTGTAAAAACGATTGTTGCTTTCTTCTCGTCTCTCAATTGACTTGCCAATGCAATACCATCAGCAATACCCATTTGCGGACCAAGATGAGAAATCATCCCGACTATTTTATATTCCTGTGTGCCAAAATGGAATGAGCGATCCCTTCCTTTTGTAAAGCCCGACATTTTTCCTTGAAACTGGGCGAAAAGGCGATTCAAAGGAATACCACGAGTGGTAAAAACACCCAAATTTCGATGCATCGGTAAAATATACTCATCCGAACCCATGGCATAGGCACTTCCAACGGAAATTCCCTCTTGTCCCCAACCAGAAAACCATTTGGATATTTTACCTTGTCGCAGAAGAATCAACATTTTTTCTTCAATTATGCGAGGCAAGGTGATTTTTTCATAAATAGATTTTAATTCTTCGTTAGAAAAATCACTTCTATCGTATTTAATGGCAGTTTTTTGTTTGGCGCACATAAGGACAATTTATAAGTACAAAGCTAATAGAAAAGGTGTTTTAATTTAATCAATTCAGATATTAGATTGATAACAAATGTATCTTGAAAACAAAAAAGGGTCTTCCGAAGAAAACCCTTTTTGTATTTTGAAAGGATAAGGTATTAAACCAAACCTTGATCAATCATTGAATCGGCAACTTTAACAAAACCAGCGATATTTGCTCCACGAACATAATCTACAGTTCCATCTTCGTTTTTACCGAATTGAACGCAAGCTTCATGAATTGAAACCATGATTCCGTGCAATTTAGCATCCACTTCTTCACGTGTCCACGACAAACGCAAAGAGTTTTGTGACATCTCTAAACCAGAAGTTGCAACACCACCAGCGTTGGATGCTTTACCTGGAGCAAACAAAATTTTCGCCGCCAAGAATGCTTCTACAGCTTCAGGAGTAGAAGGCATATTTGCACCTTCAGCAACACAAATAACACCATTTGCCAACAAAGCTTTTGCTTCGTCACCATTCAACTCATTTTGAGTTGCACATGGCAAGGCGATATCTGCTTTTACTTCCCAAGGACGTTTTCCAGCTACAAATTTTGCAGAAGGATATTTCGCTACGTACTCTTCAATTCGACCACGTTTTACGTTTTTCAACTCCATTACGAAAGCCAATTTCTCAGCAGAAATTCCGTCAGCATCATGGATATAACCAGCAGAATCTGACATTGTAACCACTTTTGCTCCAAGTTCTGTTGCTTTTTCAACAGCATATTGAGCAACGTTACCCGAACCAGAAACAACTACAGTTTTTCCTTTGAAAGAATCACCTTTGGTTGCCAACATTTCTTTAGCGAAATATACAGTTCCGTAACCAGTCGCTTCTGGACGAATCAAAGATCCACCCCAGTTTCTAGCTTTACCAGTTAAAACACCTGTAAATTCGTTTCTAATTCTTTTGTATTGTCCGAACATGTAACCAATCTCACGACCACCAACACCAATATCCCCTGCAGGAACATCTGTATTTGCGCCAATGTGACGAGACAATTCAGTCATAAAAGATTGACAAAATTTCATTACCTCATTGTCTGACTTACCTTTCGGATCAAAATCAGAACCTCCTTTACCTCCACCCATAGGCAAGGTTGTTAAAGAGTTTTTGAAAACCTGCTCAAATCCTAAAAACTTAAGGATAGAAAGGTTAACAGAAGGGTGAAAACGAAGTCCACCTTTATATGGTCCGATAGCTGAATTAAATTCAACACGGAAACCGCGGTTTACCTGCATTCCTCCCTTATCGTCCAACCAAGGAACTCTGAAAATCAAGGTTCTTTCTGGTTCAACAATTCTTTCTAAAATATTGTTTTCTTGATACTTTGGGTGGTTTGCAATATAAGGAATTACAGCCTCTGCTACCTCATGTACTGCTTGTAAGAACTCTGCCTCATGTCCATTTTTGGCTTTCACCTTGTCCATAAATGCATCAATCTGCGCTTGGTATTTACTCATTACGAAATGGATTTAAAATCAACGGCGCAAATGTAGTTAAATTTCAATTTCCACCTTGACCTGTGTTCGAAATTAATTGAAATTGTTAGATTGTTACTTCTGAAAATCAATAGTTCTGGCAAAAGTAAAGTCCATTCAAACCAAAAAATTGGGCCTTAGAAGTTAAATCTCAATCGATTAATTCAACTTGCTTTCCATTTATCATTATTTTAAACCACTTATAGCAACTTTTTAACCACTCATATCGTCTATGTATTAAATAACGATATTTAACTATGAAAAAATACACTATTGTTCTCCTATTAAGCTGTATAAATTTCTGTTATAACGCACAGGTTGTCACTTGCTTGGGTAATGATGTTACCATCTGTCAAGGTCAAAATGTAACCATAAATAACTGTCCAAATTCTGGTTCTAACAGCTCTAACATTGCTTTAAACAATCCTTCACCAGTAATATTATCCGATGACAATTGGAGTGCTCCTGTAAATATTGGTTTTCCATTTAGTTTTTACGGAGTTTCATACACCCAATGCGTTGTAGGCTCTAATGGAATCGTATCTTTTAATGTAGCCAATGCAGGTGGGCCTTGTCCGTGGACACTTAATGGAACACCTCTACCGACAACAACAATTCCTAACGCACAAAACACGGCTATGATGTGTTATCAAGATTTGAACCCAACAAATGCAAGTTCAGGTCCGGTACAAACACAAACAATAGGAACCGCACCCAATAGAAAGTTTGTTGTTTTATACAATGGTGTCACCATGTTTAGTTGTACACAATCATGTGCTTATATAGGCATGGTTTTTCATGAAGGAACAAACATTATTGATTACTACATCGGTTATAAAGGCCAATGTGCGACTTGGAATAATGGTCGCGCCATTCAAGGAATTGAAAACAGTTCTGCTACCCTGGCACATATTACTCCGGGGAGAAATAACTCTGTATGGAGTGCAAACCAAGACGCAAAACGATACACACCTACATCACCAACAAATACCAACAACTACGCCATTACAAATATCCCTTATCAAAGTATTATTGCTGCAGGAGGTGCCTTCCAATGGAAAAGTACTTTGGGGCAAATATTTCCATATAACAATGGCGTTTTAACAATCAATCAAGTTCCACCTGGAAAAACAGGATATTTTTTGGTAGGTTCTGCCTGTGGAAATCCTATCGGAACCGCCTCTGACACGACATTTGTAACAAGAACCAATGCAACTGTGAGCGTTACAAGTTCCCCAGCAGTTTGTGGAACACCAAGTGGTACGGCAACAGCAACCCCTTTAACTGGTACGGCACCATTTTTATTCAACTGGCCTTCAATTAGCCAAAACTCACAGACCGCTTTAAATTTACTTCCAGGAACCTATGCCGTGATCATCACCGATGTCAATGGGTGTACTGGAACAGCTACAACAACTATTCAAAACATTGCTGCGACATTTTCTGGAGATTCCACAGAGGTAAGTTGCGCAGGAGGTGCAGATGGTACAGTAACAGCACACATCACTCCATCAGGAAACTTGACCACTTATTTGTGGAACGATTCACAAAATCAAATCACACAAACAGCAACAGGTCTGAATGCTGGAACTTATGATTGCTTGATTACAAGTGACAATGGTTGTATAGGTTCAGTTACCGTTGTGGTTACAGAAATACCTGCACTTGAAGCAAATATTACAAACAAAGCAGACATCACCTGTCATTCTAAAAACGATGGATTCATCGAAATTACAGCGAGTAATGGCACAGGACCTTACAATTACAATTGGTCGGGCTCAACTACAAACACAAACAACACGAATGACTTGTATGCTGGGAAGCAAGACATTACAATAACAGACGCTAAAGGCTGTACGGTCTTAATTTCAACCTTTTTAGATGAGCCATTGGCTCTGCAAATGAACTACATTACTCCAGACACAACCATCTGTAGTGAATCTTCAATCACACTTTCTGCAAACGGCACTGGTGGTTCTAGCAGTTATACTTACTCTTGGTATGAAAATGGAATATTCAAGGCGACAGGATCCTCTATTTTGGTTGACCCCTTAAATTCAGGTACGCTTTATAACGTCGAATTGAGTGAAGCTTGTGGTTCGCCAGTTGCAAACGATTCAGTTCTCATTGATTTCCCTCTAACGATTGAACCAGTAATTGTCCCGAACAAACCTCAAGGTTGTGCCCCAGATGTATTTACCTTTTATAATCAATCCACAAATTCAGCAGATATTTCATCCATTTATTATTCATTCACCAATGGTAAGAATTACACTAAAAGTGCTAGCGACTCAGTAACTTCATATTTTTCGGTTCCAGATTCGTATGATTTAGATGTTCTCGTTACTTCCGTTTACGGTTGCATCTATCAAAAGAATTTCATTGGGATTATAAAGGCAATAGAGCGACCAAAGGCACGATTCTTAACAAGTGCTAATCCAACCAGTATTTTCGAGACAAAGATTGAATTAATCGATAAGTCTGTGGATGCCGTTCAATGGGAATGGTTTGTCCCAGGAGCTAGTCCTGAATTTGGTGAAACAAAAGAATTCAACACGGAATTTCCATCATTAGAAGGAACCTATCCTATGTATTTAAAAGTAACCTCAAGTGAAGGATGTACAGATTCAGTTCAAATGCTAATGGTCGTTGAAAGTGACTTGATTTTTTATACACCAAACGCTTTCACCCCAGATGGAGATCAATTCAACAATACTTGGAAATTTGTGACAGGAGGAATTGATGTGTATAATTTTGAACTTCAAGTATACGATCGATGGGGGAAAATTCTTTGGACCACACAAGACCCTAGTTTAGAGTGGGATGGTACTTTTAATGGAAATCCTCTTCAACAAGGTACCTATAGCTATGTTGCTAAAATGCAAGAGCGCAACAAAGAAAACCCTAGAATTGTAAAAGGTACCATTAACCTAATTAGATAGGTGAATTAAAGTGTCTCTACATTAATCTTAATTTTTTGGCACAATTATTATTAATTTCAAGCAAAATTTAAAACATGAAGATTCATCTAATTCTTTGCTTATCCTTATCTCTAAGTGTAGTATCCTGTGATGTTTTACAAGAGGCGGGAGATATTTTGGCTAGTTCAACTACAGCCCCTGCTCTGTCTAATGAAGAAGTTATAAAAGGCCTAAAAGAAGCATTGAATGTGGGGATTAAAAACTCAGTTAATTTGACTTCTGTTTCGAATGGCTTCCTGGACAATGCCAATATCCGACTTCCATTCCCAGAAGATGCGCTTAAACTTAAAGAGAAAGCTTTGGAGTGGGGATTGGATGATCAAGTTAGCAAGTTTGAAAGCACCTTAAATCATGCGGCTGAAGAAGCTACAAAACAAGCACTTCCTATTTTTGTCAACGCCATACAAAACATGAGTGTTCAAGACGGTTTCAACATTCTGAATGGAGGAAATGGTGCTGCTACCAACTTTTTAAAGAATCAAACATTAGCACAATTAAAAGCTGCTTTTTTACCAAAAGTAAACGAAGCCATTGCACAAGTTAAACTCACAGAGTACTGGAACCCATTAGCTTCTAAGTACAATAGTGCAATGAGTTTTACAGGTGGGCAAAAGGTGACTACTGATTTGAGCGACTATGTGACTGATAAAGCGATAAATGGTTTGTTTTTTATGGTAGAACAAGAAGAAAATAAAATCCGCCAAAACCCAGCTGCACGTGTTACAGATTTACTTCAAAAAGTATTTGGCGCTGCAAGAAATTAATTTTAATGAAAATTCCTTCTTCCGAATTAGTGCTCAATAATCTTGGTGAAGTGTATCATCTCGGACTCGCTCCCAGTGACCTAGCTTCAAAGATTATTCTCGTTGGTGACCAAGGACGTGTTCAACAAATTGGTCAATTCTTTTCTTCCATTCGAGTAAAAAAAAATCACCGAGAATTTTATACAATTACCGGCACCTACAAAGGCATTGAAATAACTGTGCTTTCCACTGGGATTGGTACTGATAATATTGATATAGTGATCAATGAATTGGATGCTTTAGTCAATATTGATTTACAGAAAAAAGAAATCAAATCAAATCAAACCCAACTTCAATTATTGCGAATTGGTACTTGTGGCATTTTTCAAAAGGACATTCCTCTCCACTCCTATCTTTTAAGTCTTGGCGCTTTTGGCCTTGATAATGTGGCGCACTTTTACGACATCACAAATTCACAACATTCAATATTACTCGCAGCTCAATTTAAACGGCAGGTAGAACTACCTTCGGCGATTGAACCTTACTTTGGCTATGCATCTGAAAAAATAATAAATAGTTTTCCTAAGCATGTCAATTTACACCTTGGTTATACCGTTACCTCTAGCGGATTTTACGGCCCTCAAGGAAGAAGTTTACGCCTCAACTTGAAATCTAAAGAAATGAAAAGCTCTTTTGAAAATCAGAATATTGATGGGGTAAATATCATCAATTTTGAAATGGAAAGTTCAGCATTATTTAGCCTTTCGGCTGCGCTTGGTCATCATGCCGGGACTATATGTTTGGGAATTGCCAATCGCATAACCAATGAATTTAGCACTGATTACACCTCTGAAATGGACCAATTAATTTTATATAGTCTGGATTCGTTTATTAACCTATAATCTTTTCGAGGAAAGATTTTATTATCTCTTCATTAATTTCCAAACGAGGGACATTAAAATGAGTATCTTCTATATCGATATATGCTTGTGTTCCAGAAAAATGAATTGCATTGGGCTTGATCAAACTTACCAGCTGAGATAAGTTTTTTGCATTGACACCACCCCCTGCCATCACCTCAAGTTTTCCTTGGCATGACTCAATTAAAAGGGGCAATTGCTGCAAACCTGCATCTATCGTTGAAGCTAAACCGCTGGTAAGAATTCTTTTAAAACCGTGTTTATGTAAAATGTCAATTGATGTTTTCCAGTCAGCCAAATCATCAAATGCACGATGAAAAGTTAAATCCTTGTTACCCGCTGCATTTCTTACTTTCTCAAGGCGCTTTTCATCAAGGAGTTTTTCCTTATTGTAAAAACCAACAACAAAACCTTTCACATCAAGAGGTTGAAACAGTTCTATATCGTTCAAAATAAGATTAAATTCTTCCTCCGAGTAAAAGAAACCACCCAAACGTGGACGAATTAAGACATGCGTTTCTAATCCAGTATCCAAAGCCATGTGGACAAGACCCATGGAAGGTGTTAAACCTCCAACCTCTAAATTTTGACACAATTCAATTCGATCTATATTTGCATTTTTTGCAAATCTCAAAGCTTTTATTGAAGCGACACATAGTTCGATTTCCATTTATTTGATTGTTCTTTCTTGTGAATTTAGCGATTTTGTTTTTAATACAATTTTAGTTAACTTCAATAGACCTTATCTTTACGACATGAATGAAATTTTAACAGAATCACTAAAGAAACATTTTGGGTATTCTGAATTCAGACCTTTACAACAAGAAATTATCGAGACAATTCTGAACAAAAAAGATGTTTTAGTCTTGATGCCCACAGGCGGTGGAAAAAGTATTTGTTTTCAATTACCAGCAATTCAATTTGGCGGACTTACCTTGGTTATTTCTCCATTGATTTCGTTGATGCAAGACCAAGTTGAAAGCCTAAAACGAAATGGGGTTGCTGCTGAGTTTTACAATAGCTCGCAAAATGAATCACAACGCTCAGAAATTAGAAAGCGAATAAACAAAGGCGACCTTACCCTGCTCTATACCTCTCCCGAATCTTTGTTTCAAGAAAATGATCGCTTTCTTCAGGAACTAAGTTATTCGCTCGTGGTAATCGACGAAGCACACTGCGCGAGTATGTGGGGACATGACTTTCGTCCGGAATACCAATTCATAGCTCGCTTTAGAAACCGCATCCCAGAGGTTCCTTTTGCTGCTTTTACGGCAACTGCGGATAAAATCACACGCAAAGACATCGCTGGTCATCTTGGATTAAAGGATGCCAAACTTTTTATATCATCATTTGATAGACCCAATATTTATTTAAACGTCCCTGGCAATGTTGCCAAAAAAGACAAGTGGAATGATATTTTAAAATACATCAAGCAAAAAAAGGACCTAAGTGGAATTATTTATTGTTTGTCCAGAAAAGAAACTGAAGAGTTCTCTGATTTTTTGAAAAAAGCGGGTGTAAATGCTCATGCCTACCATGCAGGAATGAATCCTGAGATTCGAGCGAAAGTGCAAAATGAATTTCTGACAGACGATTTGCAAGTAATTTGTGCAACAATTGCTTTTGGAATGGGGATTGACAAGAGCAATGTGAGATGGGTAATTCACAATAATTTACCGAAAAATCTGGAAGGATATTACCAAGAAATTGGTCGTGCAGGCAGAGACGGTGAGCCTGCAGAGGCCCTACTTTATTATACTATGAGAGATGTCAAACTCTTATCAGATTTCGCAAGAGACAGTTCTCAAAAAGAATTATTGCTCGAAAAATTGAATCGTATCCTCTCCTTTGCCGAAACTAATTCTTGTCGGAGAAAAATTTTATTGGCTTATTTTTCTGAAGATTATAATTCCGATTGTGGTAGTTGCGACTCTTGCGACAATCCTGTTGATCGGATGGAAGCAACTAAAATTTGTCAAATGGCAATTTCCGCTTTGTTGAGGTGTAAAGAACAATTAACAGCCAGTCAATTAATTGATGTGATACGTGGAGCAAAGACCTCTGAGGTATTCGAAAACAAATGGAATGAGGTTAAAACCTATGGCATAGGTCAAGAGTTTTCATGGAAAGAATGGAATCACTTCATTAAAGAATTCAAAAACATTGGAGTCTTTGAAATTGCTTATGACCAAAACATGCACTTAAAAACAACCTCTTTTGGGCTAGATGTCGTTCATGGAAAAACAAAAGTAAAAATCTCCAAATACGCTGTAGAAAAGGCCACTCGAGAATTAGAAGTAAAAGAATTAACCGAAAATGAAATGCTTTTCGACCGCTTGCGTTTGGTGCGTAAAAAAATTGCAGTCGAAGAAAACGTGCCTCCTTTTTACATTTTCTCAGATGCATCCCTGCGAGACATGGCAATTAAAGCTCCTAGAAATAGAGAACAGTTTTTGTTGGTTTCTGGAGTTGGTGAAACTAAATTGAATAAATATGCCCATCATTTCCTTGGGGCAATAACAGGATTTTCCTTTCTTCCTGAACCTATGGAAATAAAGTCAAAACCGAAAAAGAAAAGCAACACTGTCGACGAAACGTATCAATACTATAAATTAGGACAAACTATAGAGGAAATTGCCCAAAACCGAAAATTGAGCGAAACAACAGTCCTTTCGCATATCGGTGAATTAATCAAAGATGGTAGAGTTGACAATTATTTACACTTAATTTCACCCCTTGAAATGGAAAAAATTGAAGCCGTATATCTCGAATTATCCAAACCAACTCAAATGAAGCCTATTCACGACGCCTTAAATGGTGAAATTGCTTATGGAAAAATCAGAATTGCTTTGTCCGTTTTTGAGAGGGATGCTGAAAAAATCAAGGCGTAAACCAAAGCTCATCAACA